>NZ_JBQYSN010000006.1:0-93643 GCF_052686535.1 Agrobacterium sp. DKPNP3
GGCGGGCGAGGCGTTGGGTGCCGACGCCAATGGCGTTTTGACTCTCGGCTTTGCGCCGGATCGTGCGCATCTTTTCGCAGCCGATGGCCTGCGTCGCAAGGTGATAGTGCGCGAACGGGTGCCGGCATGACGGCGGTTGATTTCTCCTCGGCTGCGCGCACGAAGGCGCGCCCGCGGCAGTCAAAGGCAGACCGGCGGATGATCTGGCGCGGCCTGATGTTTGCCGCACCCGCAAGCCTGCTGCTCCTCGCGATCTATATTGTCCCGATGGTCGTTCTGGCCGCTTTTTCTGTCACCGACTACCAGCTGGGTTCGCTCTCCACCCGCTTTGTCGGTCTGGGCAACTTCATCAAAGCGTTTCAGGACCCGGTTTTCCTGCGTGCGCTGATGAATACCGCCATCTATGCGCTCATCGTCATTCCCTTCGGCGTCTTTCTCGCGCTCGGCGCGGCTTTGCTTGTTTATAACCGCAAACGCAGCCGTGCTTTCTGGGAAGTGGCCTATTTCCTTCCCGTCACCGCAACGCTCGTCGCCATGGCGACTGTGTGGCAGTTCCTGCTGCACCCGTCGCTTGGGCCGGTGAACGCGGCAATCAAGTGGTTCGGTTTCGAACCGGTCGCGTTTCTCTCCAACCCCGTTCTCCTCATTCCGACCATGGCGCTGATGGGCGTCTGGCAGGTTCTGGGCTTCAACATGGTGCTCTTCCTCGCCGGCCTCACGGCCATTTCGAAGGATCTGCATGAGGCGGCGCGGCTGGATGGCGCCAGGAACCCGATCGACCGGTTTTTAACCGTCACATGGCCGATGCTGGGGCCGACGACCATGTTTGTGGTCGTTACCACCTCCATCTCTGCCTTCAAGGTGTTCGAAACGGTTGCCGTGCTGACCAAGGGCCGCTCCGGTTCCGAGACCCTGCTCTACGATCTTTATCTTGAAGGTTTCGAATATTCCAACACCGGTTATGCCGCTGCGCTGACGATCATCTTCCTCGCGATCGTGCTGATCCTGTCTATCGGCCAGACGCTGCATATGGACCGGAAGGTGCATTACTGATGGCCGCGTTCCGCAAATATCTCCCGCATCTCGTGCTTGCGCTCGGTGCTTTCGTAATGCTCCTGCCGTTCTATTGGATGGTGCTGACCTCGATCCGCTCGCCTGCGGAAATATTCGACGTCTCGCTCTGGCCGGTTCCGCAAAAATTCGACGCTGTCGATAACTATGCCCGGGCGGCAGGGCAGGTGCCGATGGCGCGCTTCATGCTGAACGGCGTCATCGTCTGCGGCGGCATTCTCGTCGTGCAGATCCTGACCTCGGTTCCCGCGGCCTATGCTCTGGCAAAGCTCCGCTTCCCCGGCCGCAAGCTGCTACTGGGCCTCGTCATTGCAGCGCTCTGCGTTCCAATTCAGGCGCTGGCGTTGCCGCTTTTTGTCGGTCTGGCCAAGACGCAGCTTCTCAACACCTACTTTGCGATGATGATGCCGTTCTTCCTTTCGGTTTTCGCCATCTTCCTGTTCAACCAGTCGTTCCGCAGCTACCCCGATGAAATCATCGAGGCTGCCCGCATGGACGGTTTTTCGGAAATGGAAATCTGCTGGGGGCTGGTGCTTCGCGGGTCCCTGCCGTCGCTTGCGGCTTTCTCGATCTTTTCGCTCGTTGCCCATTGGAACGATCTCTACTGGCCGATGATCGTCATTTCCGACACCAATCTCGCCCCGCCGCCGCTTGGCATGATGCTTTTCGCCGATGTCGAATCTGGCGCCAATTACGGTGCGCTGATGGCGGGCGCCACACTGATTACCGCGCCGATGGTGCTGTGCTTCCTCCTCGCACGGCGGCACTTCATCGCCGGTATTACCATGACCGGCGTCAAGTGACGCCGTTCAGATTTCTCCCTCCCAACCTCTCTGGAGACTGACATGAAACTCAACCGACGCGCTGTGATGGGCGGTCTGGCTCTTGGCATGGCTTTTGCTGGCCTCGGACAACCGGTTCTGGCCAACGAAATAACGCTCAATGTTCTTTACAACCTGCCGGGCTTCACCAAGTTTCATCAGCCGCTGGCCGATGAATTCATGAAGAAGAACCCGGACGTGAAGATCAACTTCCTCGCTCCGGCCGCCGGTTATAACGAAGGCCAGCAGCAGGTTCTGCGCTCTGCCGTCACAGGCAATCTGCCCGACGTTTACTTCTCTGGCTACAACCTGACGGCGGAACTGGTGCACACGCTGGCCCCGCGCAACCAGATCACCGATCTCGGCCCGTTCATTCAGGCTGAAGGCGGTCAGGCTTTCCTCGACAAGAACTACAGCCCCAAGATGGCCGCCCTCGGTCAGATCGATGGCAAGCAGTACGGCCTGCCGGTCAATGCATCCTCGCCGATCATCTACATCAACTCCGACCTCGTCACCAAGGCTGGCGGCGACCCGGACAAGATGCCGACGACCTTCCCTGAGCTGATCGCTCTCGCCAAGAAGATCAAGGCTCTCGACCCCAAATTTGCCGGCATGAGCTACGACATCAACGGCTGGCCGGATGACTGGCTGTGGCAGGCGCTCATTGTCGAACAGGGCGGCAAGCTCGTTGACGAGAAGACCAAGACCGTTGCCTTCGACAACGAGATCGGCCTCAACGCCCTGAAGATGACCCGCCAGTTCGTCACCGAAGGTGGCCAGAACCTGCTCGACTGGGATCAGTCGCGCCAGCAGTTCGGTGCAGGCCTCACCGGCTTCATCTTCTCCACGCCCGCTCACGTTCAGACGATCCAGGGCCTGGTTGGCGATCGCTTCAAACTGAAGACGGCGACCTTCCCGCTCGACAACAAGGAGAAGGGCGGCGTGCCGACCGGCGGCAACTCTGCCGTCATCCTGACGCAGGAAAAGGCCAAGCAGGATGCTGCCTGGAAATACCTGAAGTGGATCACCGGTCCGGAAGCGCAGAACACCATCGTTCGCATCACCGGTTACCTGCCGACCAACAAGCTGGCCACCGGCCCGGACTTCCTCGCGCCTTATTATGTCGAGAACCCGAATGTGAAGACCGCTTCGCTTCAGGCTGACCGTTCGCTCCCCTGGGCCGGTTATCCGGGCGGCGATTCCGTCCGCATCTGGCGCACCCAGCGTGACATCATCGGCACTGTCATGCGCGGTGAAGTAACGCCGGAAGCGGGTCTCAAGCAGATTGTCGAGCAGACCAACGCCCTGCTGAAATAAGCAGAGCCATGAAAGACGCTGCGGGGAAATCCGTTCCCGCAGCCATTTTGCGCAGAAAGACCTCTTATGAAGATCATCCAGATCACCGATACCCATCTTCTGCCGCCCGGCATCGCGATAAACGGCGTGGACCCGGAAAAGCAGCTGCGCGCGGCAATCGCCGATATCGTTGAAAAACAAGCCGATGCCGATCTTCTTGTCATGACGGGGGATCTTTGCAATTACGGCGAGCCGGAAGCCTATGAGCTGCTGCGTGATATCCTTGCGCCCGTCTCCATTCCCACACGGTTGATGCTCGGCAATCATGATCGCCGCCCGGAATTCGTCGCCGCCTTTCCGGAACAGCCGCGTGACGATAACGGCTATATCCAGTCCTTCATCGATACCGAATTCGGCCGGCTGCTGTTTCTCGACAGCCATGAGGCCGATGTGATCGGCGGTATGTATGGTGCGGATCGTCTGGCATGGCTGGAGAGTGCGCTGGAAAGCGCTGGCGATCTGCCGGTAACGGTGTTCGTTCATCATCCTCCGATGGATTGCGGCATCCGCCATTTCGAACATATCGGCATGCATGATGACGGTGCTGTCATGCGCCGTCTCACCGCTCATCCGGCCGGTATACGTCATATCATTTTTGGCCATATCCATGTGCCGATGGCAGGTACGACCGCCGAAGGTATCGCCTACAGCTCCGGCCAGGCCTGCGCGCATCGCTTCATCACCGATATCGATGTCGTCGATCCTCTATGGACGGGTGGCAATCCCTGTTACCGGGTCATAAGCCTTGGTGCATTCGGCCTGCGTGCCTATGACGCGGAAGTTGGGCAGGCCGTTCTGGGCCAGGCACCCGTTTGCGAAGGCCCCTGACCAGCGGTGATTCTTCGGACTGCGATGAGGCGCCTTCGCCTCGTCGCTTGCCCGCGAGGCAGAGGTCTGGCGGAAGTGCTGTGCAACCGGGCGGCTGCGATCGTCTGAAGACCCCACGGCCTGTCGCGCCGATGCACCACTTCCGATCTGTTGAACGGGATTTGCTGCGCCAAAGCCATAGTTCCGTTCAAACTCTTGATCTATGTCAGTTTCATCGGTGAAACTGCACGCCATAGTCGTCGCGAGATGGTCGACCAAATGCCGTGCCATCGTGATGACAGGTCATGGAGAAGTGCATGCTTGAAAAGCGTATCCGCAACGCGTCCCTCTTGAGCAGGATCGTCAGTGCCGAAGAGGCCGCCAGTCTCATTCAGGATGGCATGACGGTGGGCATGAGCGGTTTTACGCGCGCCGGTGAAGCCAAGGCCGTGCCGCTGGCGCTGGCCGAGCGCGCCAAGACCAACCCCATGAAAATTACCCTGATGACCGGCGCCTCCCTCGGCAACGATCTCGACAAGACCATGGTCGAGGCCGGCATGCTGGCGCGCCGCATGCCGTTCCAGTCCGATCCGGCTCTGCGCAAGGCGATCAATGACGGCAGGGTGATGTTCATCGATCAGCATCTTTCCGAAACGGTGGAGCAATTGCGCGGCGGCCAGATCCACGGCGTCGATATCGCCATCGTTGAAGCAGTTGCGATTACGGCAGACGGCGGCATCGTGCCCACTACCTCCGTCGGCAATTCCGCAAGCTTCGCGATCCTGGCCGATAAGGTCATTGTCGAGATCAACCTGTCCCAGCCCGAGGTGCTCGAAGGGTTACATGACATTTTCATTCCCGCCAAACGCCCGACCCGTATGCCCATTCCCGTGGTCGCGACGGATAGCCGTGTCGGCCTGCCCTTTATTCCGGTGCCGCCGGAAAAGATCGCCGCCATCGTGCTGAGCGACAAGAGCGACAGTTTTTCGACGGTGCTGCCGCCTGATGACGAGACAAAGGCGATTGCCGGGCATCTCACGGAGTTCCTGCTGAACGAGGTCCGTCACGGCCGCATGACCCACGAACTCCAGCCGTTGCAGGCAGGCATCGGCACCATCGCCAATGCCGTTATGCATGGCTTCATCGATACGCCGTTTCATGATCTGAAAATGTATTCGGAGGTTCTTCAGGATTCGACCTTCGAACTGTTCGATGCGGGCAAGCTCACCTTCGCCTCCGGTTCGTCAATTACGCTCTCTTCCGCCATGAACGAAAAGGTCATGCCGCGTCTTGCAGACTACAAGAGCAGGTTGATCCTGCGCCCGCAGGAGGTGAGCAATCACCCGGAAGTCATCCGCCGTCTCGGCATCATCGGCATCAACACAGCCCTGGAATTCGATATTTTCGGGAACGTCAATTCCACCCATGTCGGCGGAACCCATATGATGAACGGCATTGGCGGTTCCGGCGATTTTGCCCGTAATGCCTATATGTCCATTTTTGTTACCAAGTCGATCGCCAAGGGTGGCGCGATCTCAAGCGTGGTGCCGATGGTCAGCCATGTCGATCACACCGAACATGATGTCGATATTCTCGTCACCGAAACGGGCCTCGCAGACCTGCGCGGTCTCGCCCCCCGCGAGCGCGCCGCTGTCATCATCGCCAATTGCGTCCATCCGGATTATCGCGATGCGCTGGCTGACTATTATCACCGGGCGACAGCGCGGGGCGGGCACACGCCGCATCTCATCGAAGAGGCGCTGTCGTGGCATGAGGCGCTGCGGGAAAAGGGCACGATGCGACCTCAGCAATAGGCGTTGAAGCAGGGTGTCCACTTACCGTTCTTTCGACCGGCAATTGGGTCCGTTTGGACACACCGATGGGGAAAGTGCCCGCTACTCCACTTAGGTTGCTGGCGCGACTGTTCCGCCTCCGGTAGAAAATCCTCTCCACCCAGCCGCTATCGAGCTGCCTCAGGGTTGCAGGAGAGTGATGTGATGCCCCTTCGCTTCGTCGCCATGATCGCGATTGTCGCCCTGCTTGCCGGTTGCGGCGGGCGGCCGATCGGCGTGATGACGCCAACGGGACAAACTGTGGCTGGCACGACGCCGGTCAATCTCCTCGTTGCGACAACGCGCGCGCCTTCCGAAAATCCCGCGGTTCTTTTCGGCGGCGAGCGGGGAACGGGGCTGAAGGTCGATGCGGTCACGGTCTCCATTCCGCCTGCCGCCAACCGCAAGGTCGGTCAAGTGCAATGGCCGAAAAAACTGCCACCCAATCCGCTGAAGGATTTTACCACGGTTGCGATTGAGCCGATCCGCTCCGAAGCCGAAACCAGAAGCTGGATCAGTAAGCATATCGCCAAGGACCGCCGGGTGCTGGTCTTCGTGCATGGTTTCAACAATCGTTACGAAGAATCCGTCTATCGTTTCGCCCAGATCGTCCATGATTCCGGCACGGATGTCGTGCCTGTCGTGTTTACCTGGCCGTCGCGCGCGAGCATCTTCGACTATAATTACGATAAGGAAAGCACCAACTATTCCCGCGATTCGCTGGAGGAGATGCTGACGCGGTTGGCGAAAGACAAATCCATTCGCGAAGTCACCGTCATGGCCCATTCCATGGGCACCTGGCTTGCGGTGGAGGCACTGCGCCAGATGGTCATCCGCAACGGCCGCGTCGATCCCAAGATCAGCAACGTCATTCTGGCGGCGCCGGATCTCGATGTGGACGTCTTCAGTCGGCAATTCACCAGCCTCGGCAAGATGCCGCCGAAATTCACGCTCTTCGTCTCGCAGGATGATCGCGCGCTCAGCCTGTCGCGCCGCATTTCCGGCAATGTCGATCGCCTCGGTCAGATCGATCCCTCCGTCGAGCCCTATCGCAGCCAGCTGGAAAAGGCCGGCATCACGGTTCTCGATCTCACCAAGCTGCAATCCGGTGATCGCCTGAACCACGGCAAGTTTGCTGAGAGCCCCGAGGTCGTCCGCCTGATCGGCGACCGTCTTATCGCCGGCCAGACGGTGACGGATTCGGATGTCGGGCTGGGAGAAGCGCTGGGCGCGGTCAGCATCGGTGCCGCGCAAACCGTCGGAACGGCAGCCAGCGTGGTGGTCAGCGCGCCGATTGCGGTCTTCGATCCGCGCACGCGGGAGAATTATGGCAGGCAGGTGGAGCGGCTTGGCCGATCCGTCGAAAACACCGTCGGATCGGTGGGTGATACGGCCGGTTCCGTGGTGGACGATCAGGCGCTTCAGTCTTCCAGGGTCAACTGCGATGCTGCCGCCAATCGAAACCGGGCGGAGTGCCGGAGTCGCTAAAGCCCCGTTGCGGCCAGAGCGTGGCGAGAACGTCAGGCGTTTTTGTCATCGCGCCTCCGCGGATTTGTATACAGCTTGTATTTTTATCTGTATGGTTGGGCTAACAACCCCACTTCCGGAGTAGACCCCCATGCGTTGGAAACGCACCCTCCAGCTTCTCGATGTCCATTGCGAAGGCGAAATCGGCCGTGTCGTCACCGGCGGCGCGCCGAAAATTCCCGGCAACACGGTGGCCGAGCAATTGCATTGGATGAACACCGATCCGCAAGGGGAAGCCTTGCGCCGCTTCCTGACGCTGGAGCCGCGTGGCACGCCGATGGGATCAGTCAATCTTCTCCTGCCGCCGAAGCATCCGGAGGCGCACGCCGCCTTCGTTATCCTCCAGCCGGATCAGGCGCATGCCAGTTCGGGTTCGAATTCCATTTGCGCGACGACGGCGCTTCTGGAAAGCGGCATGGTGGAGATGCAGGAGCCGGAAACTGTTATCATTCTCGAAACGGCCGCTGGTCTCGTCAAAGCAACGGCCACCTGCCGCGACGGTCGTTGCGAAAAGGTCAAGCTGACCATGGTGCCGTCCTTCGTGCATGAGCTCGATGTCAGCATCGACACGCCCGAATGGGGCAGGGTGACGATGGATATTTCCTACGGTGGCATTTTTTATGCGCTGGTCGATGTCCGCCAGATTGGCCGCACCATCGAAAAGAGCAATGCCGCGAAGCTGGTCTCGGCGGGCATGATCCTGAAAGACCTGGTGAACCGCGAAATGACCGTTGTGCATCCGGAAATCCCGGCCATATCAGGCGTTGCCTATGTGATGTTCCGTGATGTGGATGCGGATGGCTCCATCCGCACCTGCACCACCATGTGGCCGGGCCGGGCGGATCGTTCGCCCTGCGGCACCGGCAATTCCGCCAATCTCGCCACGCTATATGCGCGCGGCAAGGTGAAGGTGGGAGACGAGTATAAATCCCGCTCTATCATCGGTTCGGAATTCGATGTCGGCCTTTCCGCCGTGACCGAAGTGGCCGGCCGTCCAGCCGTCATTCCCACCATTGCCGGGCGCGGCTTTACCTTCGGTCTGCATCAGGTCGGCCTCGATCCCTTCGACCCGTTGGCCGATGGTTTCGCCATGACCGATGTCTGGGGTCCGGAAGCGGGCAACATCTGAAGCGCTTTCCAAAAAAATGACATTTACAGCTGCCCGAAGGTCTCTGGCGGCTGTTTTCCCGCGACAAAAGATGCTAAGCGGGCGCAATTCCATCATGCTCCGAGGTATCCCGATGAAGTCGCTCACCCTGCGCCGCCCTGATGACTGGCATCTGCATCTTCGTGATGGCGCCATGCTGGAAGGGGTGATCGGGGATACGAGCCGCCATTTCGCACGCGCCATCATCATGCCGAACCTGGTGCCACCCGTTGTCACCACAGCCGATGCCCGCGCCTATCGCGAGCGCATCGTCAAGGCGATCCCGGCGGGCGATCGCTTCGAGCCCCTGATGACCCTCTATCTGACAGAGGATACCGACGCCGACGACGTGGAAGAGGGCAAAAAAAGCGGCCTCATCACTGCCGTGAAGCTCTACCCCGCCGGTGCCACAACCAATTCCCACGGCGGTGTCCGCGATTTCAACAAGGCGATGCCGGTGCTGGAGCGCATGGCGAAGATCGGTCTGCCGCTCTGCGTGCATGGCGAAGTGACAACGCCGGAAGTCGATATTTTCGACCGCGAGAAGGTCTTCATCGAGACGGTTCTGGAGCCGCTGCGCCAGCGCCTACCGGAACTGAAGGTGACGATGGAGCACATCACCACCCTAGATGGCGTCGACTATATCAAGTCTTCCAAGGCCAATCTGGCCGGCTCCATCACCACCCATCATCTCATCATCAACCGCAACGCCATTCTGGTTGGCGGCATCAAGCCACATTATTACTGCCTGCCCGTCGCCAAGCGCGAGGAGCACAGGCTGGCGCTGCGGGCTGCCGCGACATCGGGTGACGCGCGCTTCTTCCTCGGTACGGATTCCGCCCCGCATGTGGATCCGCTGAAGGAATGCGCCTGCGGCTGCGCCGGCATCTACACGTCCATCAATACGATGAGCTGCCTTGCCCATGTCTTTGAGGACGAAAACGCCCTCGACAAGCTGGAGGCCTTCGCCTCGCTGAATGGTCCCGCCTGGTATGGGCTCACGCCGAATGAGGAGACGATCACGCTGGTCAAGCGTGACGAGCCAGTGTCATTCCCGGCCAAGATCGAAACGGGCGCCGGGCCGGTGACCGTATTCGACCCGATGTTCCCGCTTCACTGGGACGTGAACTGATTTTATGACCGCCGGCACTGCCGGCGGTTTTGTTATGGTCTGCCGGCACCTCGGCGGGCGACGACATGCCGAACAATGATGCGTAATTTCCCGAGCGCCCAACCGGGCTTTCGGAGCGAGAAACCAGGGCCTAAAAGGAGAACGCCTATGAACCATTTCACATTCACCGACCGCACCGTCGTCGCGGAACTGGTTGCGAAGATGTTGTGGGAAATCAAGGCGGTCCATTTTAATTCAGAAAGCCCCTATACCTTCGCGTCGGGCATGAAGAGCCCAGTGTACATCGACATGCGCAAGCTCATCTCCTTCCCGCGCATCCGCTCGGCGGCGATGGATTTCGCCGCGGCGGCTGTCATGCGGGAGGCCGGTTTCGAGAAATTCGACTGTGTCGCCGGCGGTGAAACGGCGGGCATTCCCTTTGCCGCTTTCCTTGCCGAGCGCCTCGGCCTGCCGATGATCTATTGCCGCAAGAAGCCGAAAGGCCATGGCCGCAACGCTCAGATCGAAGGCCATATGCCGGAAGGCGCTCGCGTTCTGGTCATCGAGGATCTGACGACGGCGGGCGGCTCGATGTTCACCTTCATCGACGCCATCCGTGCGGCGGGCGGCATTGTGGATCACGGTATCGCGCTCTTTTATTACGGCATCTTCGAAGAGGCCGAAGCGCGCTTCGCCAATGGCAATGTCAAGCTGCATTACCTGACCACCTGGCGCGATGTTCTGGCGGTCGCCCGCACCGAAAAACTGTTCGACGAAAAGACCCTGTCGGAGGTCGAAGCCTTCCTCGATAACCCCTTGCCATGGTCGGCAAAGCACGGCGGCGTCAGCGAATTGCCGCAATCTTAATTTCGGATGCGGGCGGCCAGCTTGTGGCTGGCCTTCCGATCCATCTTCGTCTAAATCGATTTAAGTCCATTTGATTTGCTGTTTTGAGGAGGACCGTAATGATCCTGTGTTGTGGTGAAGCCCTGATCGACATGCTGCCCCGGCAGACGACGCTGGGAGAGGCGGGTTTTGCCCCCTATGCAGGCGGTGCGGTCTTCAACACGGCCATTGCGCTGGGACGTCTCGGCGTTCCCTCCGCCTTTTTCACTGGTCTTTCCGACGACATGATGGGCGATATCCTGCGTGAAACCCTGCGTGCCAGCAAGGTGGATTTCAGCTATTGCGCCACTCTTTCGCGCCCCACCACCATCGCCTTCGTGAAGCTGGTGGATGGACATGCGACCTATGCCTTCTATGACGAGAACACCGCTGGCCGGATGATCACCGATGCCGAGCTTCCGGCACTGGGTGCCGATTGCGAAGCGCTGCATTTCGGCGCCATCAGCCTCATTCCAGAACCCTGCGGAAGCACCTATGAAGCGCTGATGACGCGCGAGCACGAAAGCCGCGTCATCTCGCTCGATCCGAATATTCGTCCCGGCTTCATCAAGGACAAGCAGTCCCACATGGCCCGCATCCGCCGCATGGCGGCCATGTCGGATATCGTCAAATTCTCGGATGAGGACCTCGCCTGGTTCGGTCTGGAAGGCGATGAGGATACGCTTGCCCGCCATTGGCTGCACCATGGTGCGAAACTGGTCGTCGTTACCCGTGGCGCCAAGGGTGCCGTGGGCTACACCTCGGGTCTGAAGGTCGAAGTCGCCTCTGAACGCGTCGAGGTCGTGGACACCGTTGGCGCGGGTGACACATTTGACGCCGGCATTCTGGCTTCGCTGAAAATGCAGGGGCTTCTCACCAAGGCGCAGGTGGCGTCACTGACGGAAGAACAGATCAGAAAGGCGCTTGCGCTCGGTGCAAAGGCGGCGGCAGTCACCGTTTCGCGGGCCGGGGCAAATCCGCCCTTTGCGCATGAAATTGGTCTCTAACCGGCGTGGTTGAGCCATTTTGACAAGGTGATTCAACACTCTACCCGGCGTTAAAGCCGTAAAAAGCCGCTTTCGCAGCATTATCGCGCTTGTCTCAGCGGTTTTTTCGCGAAACAAGCGTCGTATGAGTGTACCGAAGACCCACCCTTTCGATTTCGACCCGACCTATGGCATGCAGCGCGAGCGGTTGCTCGCCATCACGCCCCCTGAAGCGCCACCCGGTTTCGATGACTTTTGGGAGAAGCGCTACCGCCGCGCGCTCGCAACTGATCCGCGCCCGGTCCTGCGACGGAGCAAGCTGAGCGATCGCCGTTGGCAGGTCCTCGATCTGACCTACACCTCCACCGACGGTTTCCGTATCGGCGGATGGCTGCTGTTGCCGCGCGAAGGACAGGTCCGCCGCGGCCTGGTCGTGGGCCACGGTTATGGCGGGCGTGGCGAGCCGGATTTCGATGTGCCGGTGGAAGAGACGGCCGTGCTGTTTCCCTGTTTTCGGGGCATTTCGCTGAGTGCCTGTCCGCCGATTTCACCTGATCCGGCGCGTCACGTTCTCTATAACATCGAGCGGAAAGACGATTATATCATCGGAGGCTGTGTCGATGACCTCTGGATCGGGGTGTCGACGCTCGTCAGCCTCTATCCCTGGGTGGAAGGGCAGGTGGGCTATAGCGGCATCAGCTTTGGTGGTGGTATAGGCGCTCTGGCGATCCCTTATGATAAGCGCATCGACCGTGGCCATCTCGTCGTGCCGACCTTCGGCCACCGGCCGTTCTGGCTGACCCTGCCTACCGTCGGCAGCGCGGATGCGGTCCAGACCCATCAGAAGACCCATGCCGATGTGCTCGAAACCCTGCGCCTGTTCGATGCCGCCTGTGCCGCAACTCGAATAAAGGTGCCGATGCTGGTGGCGCCCGCGCTCTTCGATCCGGCCGTGGCGCCTCCCTGCCAGTTCGCGGTGGCCAATGCTCTGCCAGAATCGAAATTTAATGAAATCTTCATCCTCGACGCCGGACATTTCGATTACCCTGACAGCGCATCGCAAGATGCGGTCCATAAGGACAAGGTCAGACGGTTTTTCAAGGTGTCATGAAACGCGAATATTTCCGCTGGTATAGTCACAGGCTCCATCGCGACATGGAGCTCCTGATATTCGGTCATGCCGGCGCGAAGGTGCTGATGTTCCCGACCCGCGACGGGCGCTTCTTCGAATATGAGGAATTGGGTATCGTTGACAGTCTTTCCGACAAGCTGGAGGCAAGCCACCTCCAGCTTTATTGTATAGAGGGTCTGGCAAGGGAAAGTTTCTACGCGGGCCATAACCATCCCGCCGACCGTGTGCGCCGTCATGCCGCACTTGAGGCCTATATTCTCAACGAAGTGCTGCCGCTGATGGCCCAGAAAAATCCTGATGGCAGCACCATTGTCCAAGGCTGCAGCCTCGGTGCCTTTCAGGCCGCCAGCCTCGTCTTCCGCCACCCGCATCTCTTCACCAAGCTCGTCGCCTTTTCCGGCCGCTATGACCTGACGATGAGGGTGGAATCCTTTGGTGATCTGTTCGACGGCTATTATGACGACGACGTCTATTTCCACATGCCGAGCCACTTTCTTCCCGGGCTAAACTGCCCGTGGCGGCTGGAACAACTGCGCCGCATCGACATGGTCTTCACCATCGGCGATGCCGACCAGTTTCTGGATAACAACCAACATCTGAGCCGACTGCTTTCGGACAAACAGGTGGGACATCAGATGCATGTCTGGGAAGGCCGCGCCCATCGGGCGAGCGCGTGGCGCAGGATGGCGAAGCTTTATATTTGAGCGACGGCATTAAAAAAAGCCGGTGACGTCCCCGGCTTTTTAGATCGCGGTCGTAACGACTCTCAGCTGGCAAGTCCTGCCAGCGCCTTCACCAGCCCCTGCGTCGAGCTGTCATGGCCGGCAGCACTTTCCTTGCCTTCGACCACTGGAAGCAGGCCGGTTGCCAGTTCCTTGCCAAGCTCCACGCCCCATTGGTCGAAGGAGTTGATGCGGAACAGTACGCCTTCAACGAAGACTCGGTGTTCATAGAGCGCGATGAGGCGGCCAAGCGCAAAAGGCGTCAGCTTGTCGTAAACGAAGGTGATGGAGGGGCGATTGCCGGTGAAGACACGGTGCGGCGCGATGAAATCGGCTTGGCTGTCTTCCATGCCCTTGGAGGTGAGCTGCGCCTTTGCCTCGGCAAGCGTGCGACCCTTCATCAGCGCTTCCGACTGCGCGAGGCAATTGGCGATGAGAAGCTGGTGCTGGTGGCGCAACGCCGGCTCAAAACCATTCGCGGCGATCATGAATTCCGCCGGAATGACGCTCGTACCCTGGTGGATCAGCTGGTAGAAAGCGTGCTGACCATTCGTGCCGGGTTCGCCCCAGACCACCGGGCCGGACTGGCCTGCCACTGGTGTGCCGTCAATGGTAACGCCCTTGCCATTGGATTCCATGTCCAGCTGCTGGAGATAGGCCGGGAAGCGGGATAGGCGCTGGTCATAGGGCAGGATCGCGCGCGTCGGATAGTCCAGCACGTTACGGTTATAAAAGCCGATGAGACCGAGCAGCATCGGCAGGTTTTCGCGGATCGGCGCCTCTTGGAAGTGGCGATCCATGGCGTGGGCGCCATCCAGGAACTTGCCGAAATTGTCCGGCCCGATGGCGATCATCAGCGGCAAGCCGATTGCCGACCAGATCGAATAACGTCCGCCCACCCAGTCCCAGAAACCGAAGATGCGGTCGCTTTCGATACCGAAGGCAGCAACCTTGTCCAGCGCGGTGGAGACGGCGGCGAAGTGATGCTTGACGGCATCTTCACCCAGCTTTTCGGCGATGAAACGGCGCGCGGTGGCGGCATTCGTCATCGTTTCGATGGTGGTGAAGGTCTTCGACGCCACGATGAAGAGCGAGGTTTCCGGGTCGATAAGCTTCAGCGTATCGGCAATATGCGCTCCATCGATATTCGAAACGAAATGCGCGCGCGGGCCGTCATGGAAAGGCGCAAGCGCCAGCGTCGCCATGACCGGGCCGAGATCGGAACCGCCAATGCCGATATTGATGACGTCTGTGATTTTTTTGCCCGTCGCGCCTTTGAGTGAACCGGAACGGATCGCGTCGGCAAACTTGCCCATGGCCGCCAGCACGGCGTTCACATCGGGCATCACGTCCTTGCCGTCAACGAAAACGGGCGTGTTGGAGCGATTGCGTAGCGCCGTATGCAGCACGGCGCGGTCTTCGGTGAAGTTGATGGCCTTGCCGGAGAACATCTCCTCGCGTTTGGCCTCGACACCGCCCTCACTGGCAAGCTGCTCGAGAAGCGCGACGATCTCCTCGTTAACGGCGCACTTGGAGTAGTCCATCAGCAGGTCATCGAATCTAACGCTGAAACGGCTGAATCTCTTGTCGTCGGCCGCAAAAGCGGCGCGCAGATCGGTTGCGGCTGTGCTGCTCGCCGTTGCTTTCAATTTTTCGATGGTGGCCTGCATCTTATGCTCCTCGGCTTCCGTGGAAGGATGAGGAAACTATTCTTTTTCAAGCGGCCAAATCAAGGCGACTTCGACAAAGAAAGGCGCCTGCACAAAAGAAAGGAGCCGGCTTCCCGGCTCCGTAGGCTTAATTCAGATTGCGCAATTCGCGCCGCAAAATCTTGCCGACATTCGATTTCGGCAGCTCGGTGCGGAACTCGATGATTTTCGGCCGTTTGTAATTCGTCAGGTTCTTGGCGCAGTAAGCCTTGAGCTCTGCCTCCGTCAGCGACTGGTCCTTCTTGACGACGAAGAGCTTGACGGTTTCACCGGAATGCTCATCCGGAACGCCGATCGCCGCGCATTCCAGCACGCCCGGATGGCCAGCGGCCACTTCTTCCACCTCATTCGGATAAACGTTGAAGCCCGAGACCAGGATCATGTCCTTCTTGCGATCAACGATCTTGGTGTAACCGCGCTCGTCCATAAACCCCATGTCGCCGGAGCGGAAGAAGCCATCCGGCGTCATCGCTTTTGCGGTTTCGTCCGGGCGCTGCCAATAGCCAGCCATGACCTGCGGTCCGCGGATGCAAATCTCGCCAACGTCGCCCGCTGGCAGGCTATTGCCATCCTCGTCGCGAATATCGATCTCGGTGGAGGAGATAGGCAAGCCGATTGTGCCGCTGAACTCCGTTGTGTCCAGTCGGTTGACGGTGGCAACGGGTGAGGTTTCCGAGAGCCCGTAACCCTCGGCGATCGGGCAGCCCACAACGGAAAGCCAGCGTTCGGCAACCGGTCTTTGCACTGCCATTCCGCCACCGAGAACCAGAATCAGTGACGACAGGTCTAGCTTGCGGAAATCCTCATTGTTCATGAGCGCGTTGAAAAGCGTGTTGATGCCCGGGAAGATATGCGGTTGATAATGCGACAATTCTTTCACGAAGCCGGGAATATCGCGCGGATTGGCGATCAGCAGATTATGGCCGCCAAGCGCAATGCCCATCAGCGAGTTCACCGTCAGCGCAAAGATGTGGCAGAGCGGCAGCGCGCAGATGAAGTTGAGAACTTCGGGACGATCCTTGCGGCCGTTGAAGGCGGCGTCCAGCCAGAGGCTGATCTGCGCCTTGTTGGCGAGAAGATTGGCGTGTGTCAGGACTGCGCCTTTGGATACACCCGTTGTGCCGCCGGTATATTGCAGGAAGGCGATGTCCTGCGCTGTCAGACTGACCGGCTTCAGCGAATGTCCATGGCCATCCTTCAGCATGTCCTTGAAGGTCACGCAGCCGGGAATGGCATAGGCGGGAACCAGTTTTTTCACCTTGCGGACTACGAGATTGACGATGTGGCCCTTGAAGCCAAGCAGATCGCCCATCGCTGCAACGACCACATGCCTTACTGCGGTTTTCGGCACGGCCTGTTGCGCCACATGGGCAAAATTCTCAAGCACGAAGAGGGCCTTCGCGCCTGAATCCTTCAGCTGGTGCTCCAGCTCGCGGGGGGTATAGAGCGGATTGACGTTCACCACGATCATGCCCGCCCGCAGGATGCCATAGACCGCAACGGGGTTCTGCAGGATGTTTGGCATCATCACCGCAACGCGGTCGCCTTTTTCCAGACCACGCGATTGCAGCCAGGCCGCCACGGCGCGGGTCTGCGTTTCCAGCTCACGGTAGGTCAGTGATTTGCCCATGCTGCTGAAGGCTTTGCGATCAGCGAACTGGGCGCAGCTCTTTTCAAGAAGCTGGACGAGGGAAGCGTTCGGCGATGCGGGAATTTCGGCAGGCACGCCGGGCGGATAAGACGCGAGCCAGCGCTTTTCGATGCCGGCATTTACCGTCTGTCCCAGGGACAATTCACTCATGCTGCTCTCCCAGAGTCTGTGTCTCGCGGGCATTCCCGAGAATGCATTGTTTCGCGTTTCCGCCGCCTTTACTCACGAGGCGCCGCAACAACCGGTTTTAAGCGGGATCGCGGACGCTTCATGTCGCGCCACCGGATAGACCGCTCCTCTCGCTCTCCGGCAGCAAATGATAGACTCCTAATATCTTGACGTCCATCACATCACGAAACCTATTTAACTCTAACGTAAACGTCAATATTGCTGCCGCACATCTCCCCAACTCGTGAAGCGGGCTGATCGTCAGCACTCTTTGACTTTAATCCTGATTTGAGCGATCAACAAAAAACGCAGAGCAAGGCAGGATTGGAAATGGCAGGCAGCGCAGCGCTCGAACTGAAATCGGTGGGCAAAAGATTTGGCGATACGGAGGTATTGTCGGATATTGATTTCTTCGTCGAAAGTGGTGAGATCATTTGCCTTGTGGGCCGCTCCGGTTGCGGAAAATCGACCCTGCTGCGTATCGTGGCGGGTGTTGAGACGCCCGATCAGGGCAGTGTATCGCTGAACGGCGCTGTCGTTGCTGGCCCCGGCGTTTTCGTTGAGCCGGAAAAGCGCAATATCGGTTTTGTATTTCAGGATTACGCGCTGTTCCCGCACCTTACCGTCGAGCAGAACGTCATGTTCGGTCTGCGATCGCTGCCCAAGGCCGAGGCACGGGCGCGCACGGTCGAAATGATCGAGCATGTCCATCTCCAGGATTTGGCGAAACGGTATCCGCATACGCTCTCCGGTGGGGAGCAGCAGCGTGTGGCACTCGCCCGCGCGCTCGCCCCGCGGCCCGGCCTGTTGTTGATGGACGAGCCCTTTTCCAATCTCGACAGGGGGTTGCGCGACAGTGTCCGTGAGGAAACGCTGGGCCTTCTGCGGAAACTGGGCACGACCGCAATCATGGTCACCCACGATCCGGAGGAGGCGCTTTCGGCCGGTGATCGCGTCGTGCTGATGCAGCGCGGTCGTGTTGTCCAGAGTGGCACGGGTTATGAAATCCATGACAATCCAAGAACCCGCTACGCAGCGGATTTCTTCTGCGCCTTCAACAAGATTGAGGGGCGGGTGAGACAAGGCCGTGTTGAGACGCCACTCGGTCTGCTGGGTGATGCCTCCAATCTGCCTGACGGTCTTGCTGCGATTGCCTATGTGCGCCCGAACGCGATTTCGATCATCGAAGACGAGACGGGTAAAGACGGGATCGCCGGCGAAATATCGAGCCGTGTCTTCCTCGGCGAGATCGAGCAACTGGGCATCGCCGTTCCAGGCCTGTCATCTGCCCTTCGGATGAGGACGATGCAGCGGACGTCGCCCAGGACGAAAGCCGTCCGCGTGGGCATTGATCCCAAAGGCGTGCTGATTTTTACTTAAAGTTGAATAAGCCCTTTCGCATGTTTATCTGGGCTCGATTTTCAACTCTTGGTGATGAAATCAGCCTCGGATTTGCTGAAATAAAACTTGATTTAATGCATCATGTATGATGTCTGCTGCTTCCATTGCCGCTATCGGAGAGGGACACGAAACATGACGACATTGACGAAAATTGCGCTGCTCGCCAGCACGGTTGCCTTTGCGGCCGGAGCGGTGAATGCTGCCGAACTCAATATCTACACGACCCGCGAACCGGGCCTGATCCAGCCGCTGCTCGAATCCTTCACCGCATCCAGCGGCGTCAAGGTCAACACCGTATTCCTGAAGGACGGTCTTGCCGAGCGCGTTCTGAGCGAGGGCGCAAGCTCCCCTGCCGACGTTCTGATGACCGTCGACGCAGGAAACCTGGTTGATCTCGCGGAAAAGGGCGTTACGCAGGCGGTCGAATCCGAAACGCTGACGAAGGCCGTTCCCGCCGAACTGCGCGACGCCAAGGGTCATTGGTTTGCGCTCTCCATGCGTGCCCGCGTTCTCTATGCGGCCAAGGACCTCGATCTTTCTTCCTTCAACTACGAAGACCTTGCCGATGCGAAATGGAAGGGTAAGGTCTGCATTCGTGCTGGTCAGCACCCCTATAACACGGCGCTCTTTGCCGATTATATCGCCCATTACGGCGCTGCTGACACCGAAAAATGGCTTGCCGGCGTCAAGGACAACCTTGCCCGCAAGGCAGGCGGCGGTGACCGCGATGTTGCCAAGGACATCCTCGGCGGGATTTGCGACATCGGCATTGCCAATTCCTATTATGTTGGCCTGATGCGTTCTGGTAAGGGCGGCGAAGAGCAGGTGAAGTGGGGCGAGGCGATCAAGGTTGTCCTGCCGACGTTCAAGAATGGCGGCACGCAGGTGAATATCTCGGGTGCTGCGGTAGCGAAAAACGCACCGAACAAGGCGGAAGCCGTCAAGCTTCTCGAGTATCTCGTATCCGACGAAGCCCAGAAGATCTACGCCGAGGCCAACTTCGAATATCCGGTCCGGCAGGGTGCGGCTCTCAATGAGATCGTCGCTTCCTTCGGCACGCTGAAAATCGACAACAAGCCGCTGACCGAAATCGTCTCGCACCGCAAGCAGGCGAGCGAGCTGGTCGACAAGGTCGGCTTCGACAAGTAAGCAAGCCAACGATAACACAGTGGAAGGCGCTCGCAGCCGCGGGCGCCTTTCCGCGCATTTTACAAGAGCAGATGAACCCAGCCGCCGCCCAGCCCTCGTTGTCTCCCGCCCGAGCCACGCCATCATCGTCCGTCTGGTGGCTGTGCATCTCCGTGCTGGCGGTTTGTGGCGCCATGGTGCCGGTTCTGGCGCTGGTCTCGCAGGCCTTGCAGGGGTCGGAAGGTCTCTGGACGCATCTCGGCTCAACCGTTCTTGCGACGGCCCTGCCGGAGACCGCAATCCTTCTTGCCGGTGTCGGGCTGCTGGCAGGCATCATCGGCACCTGTGCCGCCTGGCTGGTCACTGCCTACGATTTCCCCGGCCGCAGGGTGCTGGAATGGGCGCTGCTTCTGCCGCTCGCCATGCCGACCTATATCGTTGCTTATGCCTATCTGGATATTCTCCATCCCATCGGGCCGGTTCAGGGCGCAGTCCGCTGGCTGCTGGGTTACTCCAGCCCGCGCGAGTTTCGCCTGCCGGATATCAGGTCCATGACGGGCTGCATCCTCCTCTTGGGCTTCGTGCTGTTTCCCTATGTCTATATTCCCGTCCGGGCGATGTTCCTGACGCAGGCGGGCAATCTGATGGAAGCGGCGCGGACACTCGGCGTTTCCAGACGCGCGGCTTTCTTCAAAGTCGCGGTGCCGCTGGCCCGCCCGGCCATTGCGGTCGGTGTCAGTCTGGCGCTGATGGAAGCGCTGAATGATATCGGCGCGTCGGAATTCCTCGGCGTTCGTACGCTCACCGTTTCCGTTTATACCACCTGGGTCACGAAATCAGACCTGCCAGGCGCGGCCCAGATCGCGCTTTCCATGCTCTTTATCGTCGTTGCCCTCGTTGCGCTGGAACGCTGGGCGCGGCGAAAGCAGCGTTATTCGGTGTCCGCCCAGAAGAGCAGGGCGCTCGGGCCATTGCGGCTCTCCGGTTTGAAGGGCTGGATCGCTTTCACACTCGGCAGCATGCCTGTTGTGGTCGGTTTTGCAGGTCCGGCGAGTTATCTCATCATCGAGGCGTGGAAGCGGTTCCGTTTCAGCGGACTGTCTGCCCGTTTTGCCGAAGAGGCTCTGAACACGATCCTCTTTGCCGGGCTGGCGACCGCGATCACCCTTATCCTCGGGCTTGCGGTTGCCTACGCCATGCGGCTTGCGCCGGGTCGGGTGTCACTCTGGTCGTTTCGGCTGTCGACGGTCGGGTATGCGGCTCCCGGCACCGTCATCGCCATCGGCGTCCTCATCGCACTTGGCGGTTTTGATCGGTTCGTCGATCAGACCATGCGTCAATGGTTCGGCATATCGACAGGCCTCATCTTCATCGGCAGCGGTGCCGCGTTGATCTATGCATACACCGCACGGTTCCTGACCATCGCGGCCGGCAGCGTCGATGCCGGTCTCAGCCGCATTCCGCAATCCTTCGATCATGCTGCGCGAACGCTGGGTCGATCGGCAACGCAGACATTCCGCCAAATCCATCTGCCGCTGTCCAAGGCATCGCTGGCTGCGGCCGCACTGCTGATCTTCGTGGATTGCGTCAAGGAGCTTCCCGCAACGCTTCTCCTGCGTCCGCTCAATTTCGAAACCTTCGCGACCCATCTTTATGGCGAAGCGGCGCGTGGGACCTATGAGGAAGCGTCCATCGCAGCGCTGGCGATTGTCGTCATCGGCGTTCTTCCGGTGGTGCTGCTGGCGAGGATCGGCCGTCGTCAGGGTTGACAGCGCCGTCTCGCATGTCACTGGAAGCGGGGAAACCGCGCGAGAAGCCAATAAGCTTCAAATCGTCCCGGAAAACGACAAGCGCGTTGCCTTAATCTTGATGTAAGCACTCATCTTAATTGAGGTGTTGCGGCTGGTCGAATATGGTCACCGGCCGCTATCTGTTTCGGGGCGTATCTTGAAAAATCTGCATGAGATGTTTTTGAACCGTCTGGCGCTGGGAACGGCTGTTTTTGTTTTGCTTGGGCCGGCGATGGGCCAAGCGCAGGAAACGACCGTATTGCAGCAAATTACCGTTGACGGGCAGGGCGTGGAGAACGCCACGGGCCCGGTCCGGGGTTATGTCGCAAAGAAGAGCGCGACGGGATCGAAAACTGAAACGGAAGCAAAAGACATCCCCCAGTCCGTTTCGGTTGTCGGCCGCCAGGAAATGGATGACCGCGGTGCCGTAACAAAGATCGATGAGGTGCTGCGCTATACGCCCGGCGTGACCACCGAACCCTTTGGCTCCGACCCGGACACGGACTGGTTCTACATCCGCGGGTTTCAGGCGACGCAGACGGGCGTGTTTCTCGATGGGTTAAACCTGTTCAGCTACGGGTTCGGTGGTTTCCAAATGGACGCTTATGGTCTGGAGCGTGTCGAAATCCTGAAAGGTCCGGCATCGGTGCTTTATGGCGGCGCCAATCCGGGCGGCATCGTGCAGATGGTTCGCAAGCGCCCGCAGGACCAGCCGATTCGTGAAACCGAGATCGGCATCAACAATTTCGGCAACGCCTTCTTCGGTTTCGATCTCGGCGACAAGGTCGATGAGCAGGGCGTTTGGAAATATAGAGTCACGGGCAAAGTCTCCGGCGGCGACAATTATACCGATTATTCCGAGGATCTGCGCGGTTTCATCATGCCCCAGATCACCTTCGAACCGGATGCGCAGACCAGCGCGACACTGTACGGCTATTTCTCCGCGCTTGATCAGGTCCATGTCGGCAACGGCTTCCTGCCCTATGTCGGTACGGTCGTGGACGCGTCTTTCGGCAAGCTCGACCGCAAGGCATTCTATGGAGAGCCGGATATTGACAATGGCCGGGTCTACCAGTCGATGGTCGGTTACGAGGTCAGCCACGAATTCGACAATGGCTGGAAGGTCAGCCAGAACGCGCGCTACGGCCATCTCTACAAGCACGAGAAAGGTCCGTATACCGGCGGCTGGGCCAACGCGGATGCCAGCGGCCAGCCAATCCTCGACCCCGTGACCAACGACTACATGCTGACCCGTTTCGGTTATGACGGCGTGTCGAAGGTTGATAGCTTCGGCGTCGACAACCGCGTCGAAGGTCAGTTCGATACCGGTGCTGTCAACCATTCGCTGCTCTTTGGCCTGGATTACAAATATTACCGCCTGGATCAGGTGCAGGCTTGCTGCGGATCGAACGCCATCGGCGCTCTCAGGCCCTCTTACGGCTCGACGCAGGGAACGAATTTCGTCTATGCCGACAACATCGTGACCCAGCAGCAGATCGGCATCTATGCGCAGGATCAGCTGCGTTTTGGCAACGGCTGGCTGCTGACCTTGAACGGCCGCTACGACTATGTGGACACGGAGCTCGACAACAGACTGCCGGCAGGCCTCTCGCGTCGCTCCAATGACGACGCGCTGAGTGGCCGCGCCGGTCTGGCTTACGAATTCGACAATGGCCTGACGCCCTATGTTTCGGTCGCCACCTTCTTCAATCCGCTGATCGATACACTCGCAGATGGCAGCTCTGCGGTTCCGGAGGAGGGACATCAGTTCGAGGCGGGCATCAAATACGAGCCGACCTTCTTCGACGGCAGCATCACGGCCTCCGTGTTCAAGCTGGTCAAAGACAACGCCATCGTCTCCTACACGTCCGGGGGCATCACGACGAGCGGCCAGTTCGGACAGGTGGAATCGACCGGCTTCGAGCTGGAAGCGAAAGCCAATCTCACCGAGAACTGGAAGGCGCTCGCCTCCTATTCCTACACCGATCTCGACATCACCCGCGACGCCAATCCTGATCTCATCGGCAAATCGCCGTGGATCGTGCCGGCCCACGCCGCATCGCTCTGGCTCGATTACGCCTTTACCGATGATACGTTCGAAGGCCTCAGCATCGGCGGAGGTGTGCGTTACCAGGGTAAATCCTGGGCAGATGCAGCCAATACGCTGCGGGTGCCGGATGCCGCCGTCTTCGATGCGGCAATCCGTTACGAAAAGAACGACTGGACCGCATCCGTGAACGTCGCCAATGTCTTCGACAAGGAATACGTGAAAAGCTGCGCCGGCGTTTCGGTCTGCGGTTGGGGCGATAGCCGCACCATCACCTTCAAGCTCTCCAAGAAGTGGTGAGACGGCGCCCGCTGCCCGCCATTGCGTGATTTGCGGTTTGCCACTATAAACATGAAATTAATAATCATGTTTATAGTGGCGCCGTGGCGCTTTGCTGGATTGAGAAGCCATGGCCTTCCGAGTGCGGATGGAAAACGAGATCGAGGGTTTCGCCGTCATCGGCGGCCCACGCTCGCGTGTCTGGAACGGCATCGTCGCCGACCTCTGGGATGTGCGTTGCGCCCCGAAGGCAGGCGGCCATTACGTTGGCAAGGACCCGCGGTTTGTTTTCCTCCTCGATATGGACGGGAAGGATGACGGCCGGTTCATGATGAACCGGCATCGCCGTGACATGCATGTGGCGTCCAGGGCAAATCGCATATCTTTCGTCCCCGCCGATCTGGACGTTGAGGCCGAACTCAGCAATGTCTCCTTTGTGCGTCATCTCGATCTGCATTTCGACGCGGGACTGCTAGGCGCGCGCCTGGTGCAGGGGTTCGATCCGCACGGGCTGCTGGACCCGCATCTCATGTTCGAGGACGAGAAGCTTCTGGCGCTCGCCCGGTTGATTGCCGCGGAATGTGACAATCCTGATCCCCTTCACGATCTCTATGGGGAAAGTCTCGTGCTTGCGCTGCTCACGGATTACCTGAAGGTCAGGCGGGAGCCGGTGAGGAAACGCAGCAAGCTTGCCGCCTGGCAATTGCGCGCCGCGACAGATTATATTCGCGAGAATTGTCTGCGGTCGATCCGGTTGGAAGAGTTGGCGCAGCTCACCAATCTTTCGCAATCCCATTTCAGCCATGCGTTCAAGGCCTCTACCGGCGTTCCACCGCATCAGTGGCAGATGCAGGCGCGCATGGATCGCGTGAAGGAACTGATGGCGAAACCCGACATGCCGCTCACCGATATCGCCATCGCAGCCGGCTTTTCCGACCAGGCGCATTTTTCCCGGGTCTTTCGCAAGATGGTCGGCGTTTCACCGTCGGTCTGGCAGAAGCGGCGCCACTAGCCGAATTTCGTAACCGATGCCCTTAGAATCCCAGCCGGCGCCCGTGACTTCCACCGGGAACGATTTTGGCGTGGAGGCATTTACATGACGTGACACCAACGAAGAAATTCATGGAGGAAACTATCATGTTGCATCAGGAACCCCGTGCCGGTCAGGATCCCTACGTCAAGGACACGCCGAGCCTCATCGCCAGCGACAAGGTAGAGGGCACCCGCGTCTACGGCGCTGACGGAAAACACATCGGTTCGATCCAGCGGATCATCCTCGAAAAACGTGGTGGGCGTGTTGCCTATGCTGTGCTGAGCTTCGGCGGCTTCCTCGGGATTGGCGACGACTATTACCCGCTGCCGTGGGAAAAGCTCCACTACGACGAGGAATTGGACGGCTATCGTATCGACCTCACCAAGGAGCAGATCGAAAACGCGCCCCACTTCACCAATCTTGATGATGATGATCTGCTTTATGCCAAGGATCGCAAGGTCTATGACTATTACGGCGTTGCGCCCTACTGGATGTAAGGTTGCCGTAAACCGCTTCCGCCCAGCAGGTCGTTGGAAGACCACAAAAGAACGGCTCCCTTTGGGAGCCGTTTTCTTAATGCCTCAGTGAGGGGTTTTCTGCATCTCCGAAACCGCATCAGTGAAACATTTGCGGGCTTCTTCCGGCGATTTTCGTCCATCGACGGCGGCGCGGCAGGCGCTTCTTGCCCTTACGAAACTCAATCCGCCAGTCTTTGGCCAGCCTTCGGTTAGGAGCCTCAATGCTTCAAAGGGGCCAGCGATCATGCTTTTGCCGTTGGCCTCAAGATTGACCTCGACGGGTTCTGTCCATATCTCGTTCTTCATCGTGCACCTCCCAGAGCAACGCGATCCCGAAATACACGCGACAGCAGAGTAACCAATGACTGAAGTCGCGTGTTACCTGAACTCAGGATATGCGCAAGTGATCGAATTGACAACGGGGATCAGCGGAAGCCAAAGAAAGACAGAATGGCGAGGACGATGACGACGAGGCCGACGATGTAGATGATCTGGTTCATGATTGTCTCCTTGGCTGGTTCATCACCATAACGTGAGGACGCCGGCGAGGTTCCAGCGGCAAGCAAGAATTTAATCACGTACTAAAATGTTGTGGGCGTTCGATCCTCACTGCGCGCTTATCGGCGCAGGATCACCCAGATTGCGTGGATAATTCCCGGAACATAACCACAAAGCGTCAGCAGAATGTTCAGCCAGAAATGCAGGCCGAGACCGACCTGAAGAAAGACGCCGACAGGCGGCAAGAGAATAGCGATGAGGATACGGATAACGTCCACGATAATTGTTCCAGTTGACCAAACTGAATAATCAACGTCGACGGCGTGCGGTTTGTTTCAATGCTATCCACAAGGAAAGCCGATAACCGGAAGAAAGTTATCTCTCATGACCCCCTCGAAGAGGTATGGTACTCCCGCCTTATCAGCGGGACGCCACGACGATTGCGGGAGCCTTCGTTCAGTGCCGGTTCAGGCGCCCATCATCACTTTGTCCAAGGAACTGGGGACGTGGACAAACGTTGAACCGGGTCATTGGAGACTGGATCATGAAGCTTTTAACCGCAGCAATCTGCCTTCTATCCGTTGGCGTCCTGAGTGGATGCGTTGAGGATGGCGGCTATCGCACTGGTGGATACTACTCGTCAGGCGTCTATTATCGATCTTACGATCGCGACAGATATTACCGGGATTACGATCGGCGAAACTGGCGACACCATAGGGAGTGGCGGCATCGCGACCACTGGCGCGGCGATTATCGTCACGGCCCGCGTTATCGATCAGACACCCAGGTTTATGGCGTGATCGTCCGTTGAAGACCAGCGTCTACATGGTCGGCCGGTAAGTCCGGCCATGTACCTGGTACAACTATGTCAATAGCCCATGGCTCGTTGACCGGGTGCCAATACCTGAACACAAGATAGAAAATAAGGAAATGGTGCCGCTTACGTGACTCGAACACGTGACCCCGTCATTACGAATGACGTGCTCTACCAACTGAGCTAAAGCGGCACGATCGTGACCCGCATGTCGCGGATCAGCTTCATGGCGGGCTGATACAGGCAATGCCGACGGATTTCAAGCCTTGAATGTGGTGGTTTTAAAATTTCCGCAAAAAGCTTTGCCTGTGCGTCGATTGAGTTCAACATCAAGCGCTGGCGCAGAGCCACTTTTTCGCCGTTTCATATTCTATTGCGAGACGGTCAACGAGACCGGCGACTGATTCAACGGCCTTGACGGCGCCGATGCCTTGTCCAGCACCCCATATATCCTTCCAAGCCTTGGCGCCGCCGGTTGCGGTTTCAAAATCCATTTTCGAGGGATCGGCCTCAGGAAGATTGTCTGGATCCATGCCGGCGGCGATGACGGAGCTTTTCAAATAATTCCCGTGTACGCCCGTGAAATAGTTGGAATAAACGATGTCCTTGGCCTGCGCTTCGACGACGGCTTTCTTGTAAGCGTCAGAAGCACGGGCTTCCTCCGTCGCGATGAAGGGGGAGCCGATATAGGCCATGTCAGCGCCCATGGCCTGCGCCGCCAGAATGGAGCCGCCATTGGCGATCGCCCCTGCCAGCAGAAGCGGGCCGTCGAACCACTCACGGATTTCCTGAACGAGCGCGAAGGGCGAAAGCGTGCCCGCATGGCCGCCGGCGCCGGTCGCAACTGCGATCAACCCGTCCGCGCCCTTGCGTATGGCGGAGCGGGCATGACGATCATTGATCACGTCATGCAGCACGATGCCGCCATAGGAATGCACGGCGGCGTTAACCTCCGGCACGGCGCCCAGGGACGAGATAACCACTGGCACCTTGTATTTCACGCACAATCCAAGATCATGTTCCAGCCGACGATTGGACATGTGCACGATCTGGTTGACCGCAAAGGGCGCTGCCGGGCGTTCGGGATTGGCGCGAGTATGCGCGTCCAGCTCCTCGGTGATCATCGCCAGCCATTCGTCAAGCTGGCTTTCGGGCCGAGCGTTGAGTGCCGGGAAAGCGCCGATGACGCCAGCCTTGCACTGCGCCAGCGTCAATTGCGGATGTGAAATGATGAATAGCGGTGATGCTATGACCGGAAGACGCAGATTGTCTCTCAGCACGGACGGTAGCATGTCTCCTCCCACGATTTACGTTTACGCGCACGTAAGCCAATACCGCGTTCGGGCGGGGATTGAAAGCAAAAACAGTGCGGCATTTGCTGCGGCGATCTGCGTTCGTCGCGCCACAATGAACCGATTTTCCTCAAGACAATCCGATCTTTATCATAAACGATGCTTGCGGAGGGGGCTCATAGCCGTTACCGAATCGTGAACCCATGGCGCAGCGCCGCATGTTTTGCACAGCGTAATAGAACAAGGATCGGTCGTGAGCGGACTGGAAACGGCAATCAGAAATGCTCTGGAAAAATCGGACAGATCGAACGCCGAAGTTCGTGCACGGATTTACCAATCATCGCGTCAGGCGCTGGAAGCAGGTCTGCGCAAGCAGGGCATTGACGATCCGCAGGTTGTCGCGCAGCAACGTCAGCGGCTCGAAGGACTGATCCACCAGATCGAGAATGAAGAGCGAAACCGTCTCCTCGACAGGGTGGAGCAACAATTGCGCCCGCCAGCGGAAACCCTGACGCCGGAGAGCCTGAGGCAGGACGATCATTCGGTCGATCCGGTGTCGGAGACCGCCTCCCACGATCATATGGCGGTTGAGCCTGAGTTGCGCGGGGAAACCCGCGATGTTCGCCCGGGCACTGCGACCGTTGCTTCTGCGCCCATCAAAACAGGACGGCGTGGTGACAAGGCGGCAAAACGCGGCTCAAGTGCTGCCGATTCATCGCTGGCTTTTCGCCCGGAAGGCGCTGTCGGCCGCCGCAAGCGCCGCGGTTTGTTTGCCCGTCTCTTCATCTACGTCACGATTTTGGCCTTCATCGGGTTTGGTGCGTGGTGGGTCTATTCTTCAGGGCTTCTGCTGTCGCCTGAACAGCGCGATACGAGCGTGCCCAATCCACCCGCCCAGGTGCAGGCGGAGGATTTTAACGGCACGGAGCCCGCGCCGAGCCTGTCCGCCGGTCGTGGTTTTTCCGATGACTGGGTCGAGGTCTTTAATGCCGAACGTGGAAGTTCCGGCGTTTCCGCCGGTCCGCGCGCAACCGTTGAAAATATCGCCACACCGGCTGGTAAAGCGCTCCGCGTGACCTCGAAAAGCGTGGCGCAGGACGGCGCCGTCAGTATAGAAGTTCCTGTCGAAGTCATGCGGGATATGGCCGGCAAATCCTCGACCATCTCGCTCACGCTGCAATCCTCCAGCGACCGACAGACCCAGGTTTCCGTTTCCTGTGATTTCTCGACGTTGGGCGATTGCTCGCGCCACCGGTTCACGGCCACTGCCGAGCGAGCGGACATGCTGCTCAATGCGACGTTCGAGCGGTCAATCGCTCCCAATGCACCGGGAAAAGTCTTCATCAACAGCGACATTGACGGCAGCGGACGCCAGGTCAATCTCTATTCGGTCCGTATCTTGCCGGGCCAATAAAAGACTGGCGCCCGGACGTCGCGGCGCCTCTCGGTCTCGCTGGACTTATTTGAGAAAATCGGGACCGGACCCCAATATTTTGTCGTCGATCTCGCCGATGGCATTCATATCCTTGCCGTCATAATCCAGCGACAGGAGAATGTGGCGAATGAGGTTCACCCGCGCGCGGCGTTTGTCGTTGGCGCGCACGACGGTCCAGGGGGCGGCGTCGGTGTGGGTCCTGTCCAGCATCTCATCGCGCTTCTCCGTGTAATCGTCCCACTTCGTCAGCGCGGCAATGTCCATATCCGAGAGCTTCCAGCACTTCAGCGGGCTGTGACGGCGATCGTGGAAACGCTCGATCTGTGTCTCGCGGCCGATATCGAGCCAGAACTTGAAAAGATGGATGTCGTCGTGAACCAGCATCTTTTCCAGACGCGGTGTTTCCTTCAGGAACCGCTTATGCTCCTCCGGGGTGCAGAAACCCATGACAGGCTCTACGCCGGCGCGGTTGTACCAGGAGCGATCAAAAAGAACGAATTCGCCGGCTGTCGGAAAATGTGAGATATAGCGCTGGAAATACCATTGGCCCCGTTCGGTCTCCGTTGGCTTCGTCAGCGCCACGACGCGCGCATAGCGCGGGTTCAAATAAGCGTGCGTCGCGAATATCGCGCCTCCCTTGCCTGCCGCGTCACGGCCCTCGAACACTGCCATGACTTTTTTGCCGGTCGCCTGCAGCCAGAATTGCACTTTGACAAGTTCTATCTGCAGCGCTTCGAGCGCGGCGTCGTAGTCTTCCCTCTTCATTTTCTTGTCGTACGGAAAGTTGCCGGCAGAGAGTTTCTTTTCCTCCACCCAGTCTGGAAGTACCGGATCATCGATGTCGAAGCTGCGCAGCTTGCCGCCAATAGTCATCTCGACTGTCCGCTTCTTCGTCTCTTCGACCATGCTTTTCCTCCTGATGTTGTTGTGTAAAAGCAACTCGACGCCAATGAGTTCACATCCCCCGCCGGATTTCAAGTGAAAGACGATCAGCGGGTTGGTGCGTCAGCCGGCCGGCGATTGCGGCGCGAATTTCGCGCATATACGATGTGTAAGGTTCAAAACGATGAATCTCTGTCATAAAGCTGGCCTATGAGGATTCGATGCGCGGATGAGAGTGAAAGCAGGCTGATATGGCAGTCATGGAGGGGGATGGCAGATTGAGGCGTTTGGGGAGGCAGTTTGCCGGGAACTGGCTACCGCTTTTTATCGTCTCGATGCTTGCCATTGTTGCGATCGCAGAGCTCAGTTCGCCCTATTTGCCGGCAGCACTTTGGCTTTGCGCCACCATCGCAATCCTTTCCGCTGGCGAGAAACGACCCCTGGCCGATGACGACGAGGAAGCGCCGATCATAGTCGACGAGCCGGCCGTGCCCGGCGAAAACGTCATCTCGGGCCTGCGGGCCGGTCTTGCCGTTCTCGATACTCCCATCTTCATTCTCGACGGAAACGCCGGCGTGATGTTCCAGAACGTGGCCGCCGAACGCGCTTTCGGGCAATTGCCTGCCGGTGCACATATCTCCGCCCGCCTGCGCTCGCCTGGTTTGCTCGACGTCATTCGCGAAACGATCGCCACCGGTCAGCCCAATCAGGTCGAACATTCAGAACGCTTCCCGTCTGAGAGGGTCTTTATCGTCCGCATCAGCCGTGCGGATGTGGGCGAGGGGGCTGGTCCGCCCTTCTACATCCTGTCCTTCCGCGACGTCTCCGAACTTCGCCGCATTGACCGGATGCGCAGTGACTTCGTTGCGAATGCCAGCCACGAATTGCGCACCCCGCTTGCGTCGCTGCGCGGCTTCATTGAAACCATGCAAGGCCCCGCGCGCAATGATCCGAAAGCGCAGGAACGATTCCTCGCCATCATGCTCGATCAGGCAACCCGCATGAGCCGTCTGGTAGACGACCTCATGTCTCTTTCGCGCCTCGAATTGCGGGCAAATATCGCACCGGATCAGAGGGTCGATCTTGTCCCCGTCATCGGTCATGTGCGTGATACGCTGCTGCCGCTCGCAAGCGAGCTCAATGTAACGATTGCGCTCCATTTGCCCGACCACCCGGCCGAGGTGCAGGGGGATCGCGACGAATTGGTGCAGGTCTTCCAGAACCTGGTTGAGAATGCCTGCAAATATGGTCAGGAAGGCAAGCTTGTGGATGTCTGGCTGCGGGCCGAGCCGGGCAGTCCCGTGGAGGTCAGCGTCATCGACAAGGGGCCCGGCATTCCGGCAGAACATGTGCCGCGCCTCACCGAACGCTTTTATCGCGTCAGTGTGGCCGATAGTCGTTCCAAAAAAGGGACCGGTCTCGGGCTCGCCATCGTCAAGCACATCCTCACGCGCCATCGGGCCCGGCTTATCATTAAATCGGAACTGGGGATTGGCACGGAGTTCACCGTCCGATTTTGACATAGAGGACGGCGATTTTTCAAATATACGAAAATAGATATTCGCAAACAATTACTTAGGCTGTCACAAATCTTTCGTCAAAGTGACATAAAAGGATGTGGCTACGGTGGTTATGAAGAGGTCGCCGAGCGCAAGCTAAGAGCGAGTGTCGCTATCGGCTGCGTCCACAACAAAGCCCACGACGGGAGAGACAAATGAACTTCGTTAAATTTTCCGCAGCAGCTCTGGTGGCTTCTGTCGCCTTCGCTGGCGCCGCCGCTGCTCGCGACCAGATCCAGGTTGCCGGTTCCTCCACGGTTCTTCCCTACGCCAAGATCGTTGCCGAGACCTTTGCTGAAACCTTCCCGAACTTCAAGGCTCCGGTCGTTGAGTCCGGCGGCACCGGCGGCGGCCTGAAGGCGTTCTGCTCGGGCGTCGGTGAAGGCACCATCGACATTGCCAACGCGTCGCGCAAGATCAAGGCAGACGAACTGGCTGCCTGCAAGGCTGCTGGCGTCACCGACGTCCAGGAAGTGAAGATCGGTTACGACGGCATCGTTTTTGCGATGGACTCGTCCAACAAGGACATCAAGCTCGAGCCGAAGGACCTTTACCTCGCTCTCGCCGCTGAAGTCGTCAAGGACGGCAAGCTCGTTGCCAACCCCTACAAGAAATGGTCTGAAATCAACAAGGAACTGCCCGACGTCGCGATCGCCGCCTACATCCCGGGCTCCAAGCACGGCACGCGCGAAGTCTTCGAAGAGAAGATCATGGCTGACGGCTGCAAGGAAGCCGGCGCCACCGACGTTATCAAGACGCTCATCACCGATGCCAAGCAGGCTGCTGCCAAGTGCGTTGCAGTCCGTAAGGACGGCGCCGCTGTCGACATCGACGGCGATTACACTGAAACGCTTGCCCGTATCGATGCCAACAAGACCGGCCTCGGCGTGTTTGGTCTCGCTTTCTACGAAAACAACGCCGACCGTCTGAAGGTCGCGACTGTTTCGGGCGTCGTGCCGTCCACTGAAACGGTTGCCAGCGGCAAGTACCCGGTTTCCCGTCCGCTGTTCTTCTACGTGAAGAAGGCTCACCTGGGCGTGATCCCGGGCCTGAAGGAATATGTTGAGTTCTTCACGTCCGACGAAATGATCGGCCCTGACTCTCCGCTTGCCAACTACGGTCTCGTTGCTGCTCCCGACGCAGAGCGCGAAGAAATCCGCTCGGCCTTCGCAGCCGGCACCACGATGTAATAAAAAAGGGGCACGGTTCTGCCGTGCCCCTTTTGCTCCCGCTGCCGCCGCGCCTGGCCGCGGTTGACAGTTCCTAGTCATCACCATCCACATGATTGTCGATGGATTGCAGATGGATAGGATGTATCAACCTTGACGCTTGCCAGACGATGATACAGTCAGGCGGCAAGCATCCTGGGGTGGTCCAGCGGTCTCGTTTTGATGACTTTTTGATTTGCCCGCTATCGCACCGTGCTTCTGAGGCACGCCGAGGGAACTCTAATGAACACATCGATCCTTTTGCTGATACTGGCGCTCATCGGCATCGGCAGCTATCTGCTGGGCAGCCGCAGAGCCGCTGTCCTGTCTGGAGGCCGCCCCTCCAACATGCATTCACGGGCCGGCTACCACGGTTCCTACGCCGTTATCTGGACGGTTCTGCCGGCAGCGCTCATTCTCTGCGCCTGGCTCATCGTCAGCCCGCTTGTCGTGACCTCGGCAGTCCGTGGCAATTTCCCGGAAGACGTTCGTGCGCAGTCCGAAGCGCAGCAGAGCCTGACCTATGGCATGGTGACCTCGATCGCCCGTGGCCTACAACGCCTGACGCCCGAGGAAATGGCGCAGATTGACGCCGACGTTGCCGCCGTCCGCCCGCTTCTGGCGTCCAAGGGCGTGGCGATCGCCGGTGACCCGCAGCGGTTCATGATCGATGCCGCCCAGACGCTGAATACCATGACCTCTACAAGCCGCATCGCGATGATCGCCGTCGTGCTGCTGGCTGCGGTCGGTGGTGCGATCTATGCGCTGCGGGCGATTGCTCCGCGCTTTCGGGCGCGCAATCAGGTCGAGAAGGTCATTCTTGCGGCGCTCATCGTTGCCTCCTCCATCGCTATCCTTACGACAATCGGCATTGTCCTGTCGATGCTCACGGAGGCGATCCAGTTCTTCACCATGGTTCCGGCGCACCAGTTCTTCTTCGGGACCGTGTGGGATCCACGTTTTGCCGCTGCGGGCGCTACGGACTCATCAGGGCAGTTCGGCCTGATCCCGTTGCTCGCTGGCACGCTCTACATCGGCTTCGTCGCCATGCTCGTTGCGGTTCCCGTGGGTCTGTTTTCGGCAATCTACATGTCGGAATATGCCTCGCCTCGCCTCCGCTCGGTTGCCAAGCCGTTGCTGGAGGTGCTCGCCGGCATTCCCACCATCGTCTACGGCTTCTTCGCACTCACGACGGTTGGCCCGTTCCTCAGAGACATTTCCACGCAGATCAATGGTCTGGCGACTGGCAATTACGCCAACTTCATCCAGGCCCAGAGCGTCATCACCGCCGGCTTTGTCATGGGCATCATGCTTATTCCCTACGTGTCGTCGCTGTCGGATGATATCATCACTGCCGTTCCACGTTCGCTGCGCGACGGTTCGCTCGGCCTTGGCGCCACGCGCTCCGAGACCATCAAGAGGGTCATCGTTCCCGCCGCTCTTCCAGGCATCGTCGGGGCCGTGCTGATGACGGCGTCGCGCGCCATCGGCGAGACCATGATCGTGGTTCTTGCTGCCGGCGTGGCAGCCCGTCTTCAGCTCAACCCCTTCGAGCCGATGACCACCGTCACCGTCAAGATCGTCAGCCAGCTCACCGGCGACCTCGAATTCACCTCGCCGCAGACGCTGGTCGCTTTCGCGCTCGGCATCACGCTTTTTGCCATCACGCTTTGCCTGAATATCTACGCGCTTTACATCGTGCGCAAATACCGGGAGCAATATGAATGACCGACATCGTTTCTCCCGCAAGAGGCGCCCCCGCAGTCACCAGAGCCACGCGTCGCGATATCGGGATCAAGCGCCGTTATGCCGCCGAACGCCGTTTCCGCGCCTACGGCATGGCTGCGATTTCCTTCGGCCTCATCTTTCTCTTCCTGCTGCTTTTCTCGGTGGTCTCCAAGGGCTACACCGCGTTCCAGCAGACGATGATTACCGTTCCGGTCGAGTTTTCGGAAAAGATCATCGACCCGAAGAATGAGCGTGCCACCAATCCGGCGAAGCTGATGACGGCCAATTATCCCATCATCGCTCGCGATGCGGTCGCCAAGGTTCTCGGCGTCGCGCCGACCGACAAGGCCGGTCTTCGCGCCGTCAACCTCCTGATCTCCGACAGCGTACGCACGCAGTTGCGCGACATCGTCGTCGCCGATCCCGCCGTCATCGGCACCACGCGCACCGTCACGCTTCTGGCGTCGGGCGATGTCGATAGCGCCTTCAAGGGCCAGGTCGATATGAGTGCCGATGAAGCTAACAGGCGTATCTCCAACCAGCAACTCGGGTGGATGAACCAGCTCGCCGAAAGCGGCCAGCTTGCCAAACACTTCAACACCGGCATTTTCGTCAACGGCAATTCGAGCCGTCCGGAAGCAGCAGGTGTCGGCGTGGCGCTGATCGGTTCCTTCTACATGATGATGATCGTGCTGGTGCTGTCGCTGCCGATCGGCGTCGCCGCCTCGATCTATCTCGAAGAGTTCGCCCCGAAGAACCGTCTGACCGACCTCATCGAGGTAAACATCAACAATCTCGCGGCTGTGCCCTCCATTGTTTACGGTCTGCTTGGTCTCTCCGTCTTCATCAACTTCATGGGCTTTCCGCGCTCGGCTTCGCTGGTCGGCGGGCTTGTGCTCACCCTGATGACGCTGCCGACCATTATCATCGCGACCCGCGCCGCCCTGAAAGCCGTGCCGCCCTCGATCCGTGCCGCGGCGCTCGGTCTCGGTGCCTCCAAGATGCAGACGATCTTCCACCACGTGCTGCCGCTTGCCATGCCCGGCATCCTGACCGGCACGATCATCGGCCTTGCGCATGCGCTGGGCGAAACGGCGCCGCTGCTCCTCATCGGCATGGTGGCATTCGTCGCGAACTATCCGACAACGCCGATGGATCCGTCCACGGCCCTGCCGGTGCAGATTTACATGTGGGCGAATGAGGCAGAGCGCGCCTTTGTCGAACGGACATCCGGCGCTATCATCATCCTGCTTTTGTTCCTCATCGTCATGAATGTGGGCGCAATCCTGTTGCGTCGCCGCTTCGAACGGCGCTGGTAAAGGGAGATTGAGCAATGAACATGTTGTCGGAAGCAGCAGTTGAAAAGGCGCTGGACAAGAAAATGAATGAAGTCTCATACAAGATGATCGGTAAGGACGTATCGGTTTATTACGGCGAAAAGCGTGCGCTTTACGACGTGAACCTCAACGTCCGGGAGAACACCGTGACCGCGCTGATCGGCCCCTCGGGCTGCGGCAAATCCACGTTCCTGCGCACCCTGAACCGTATGAATGACACGATCGACGGCTGCCGCGTCACCGGCAAGATCACGCTTGATACCGACGATATCTACGACCAGGCGATCGATGTGGTGGAACTGCGCGCCCGCGTCGGTATGGTGTTCCAGAAGCCGAACCCCTTCCCGAAGTCGATCTACGAAAACATCTCCTACGGCCCGCGGATCCACGGGCTCGCCCGCAACAAGGCGGATATGGACCAGATCGTTGAGCAGAGCCTCCAGCGAGCCGGTCTATGGAACGAGGTGAAGGACCGTCTGCATGAGTCCGGCACGGGCCTTTCCGGCGGCCAGCAGCAGCGCCTTTGCATCGCCCGTGCGATCGCCGTCAGCCCGGAAGTGATCCTGATGGACGAGCCCTGCTCGGCGCTGGACCCGATTGCCACCGCGAAGGTCGAGGAACTGATCCACGAGCTGCGGACAAACTACACCATCGTCATTGTCACGCACTCCATGCAGCAGGCGGCGCGTGTTTCCCAGCGCACCGCCATGTTCCACCTTGGTCATCTTGTTGAGGAAAACGAAACCGACAAGATGTTCACCAATCCGGATGATCAGCGCACGCAGGATTACATCATGGGCCGCTTCGGCTGATACAGGCCGGCGCTTCAAAGAAACCGAACAAGACTGGTGCCGCTGCCGTGTCCCGCTCCGGGCACGGCCTGCAGGCCAAGCCGGAGGACTAGACCGTGAACCAGACAACGACCCATTCGCATATCATGTCCGCCTATGATGAGGAGTTGAAATTCCTCACACGCCGTATTTCGGAAATGGGTGGCCTTGCCGAACAGATGTGTGCCGACGCCGTGCGGGCGCTCGTGAACTCGGATGCCGCGCTGGCGCAGAAAGTCATTTCTGACGACACCATCCTCGATCACGCCGAGCGTGAGATCGGCGACAAGGCAATCGTCACCATCGCCAAGCGCCAGCCGATGGCGGCAGACCTTCGTGAAATCATCGGCACGCTGCGTATTGCAGCCGATCTCGAGCGTGTGGGCGATCTTGGCAAGAACACGGCCAAGCGCGTGATTGCGGTTGCCGGCACCGGCGTGCCGCGCAAGCTTGCCCGTGGTCTCGAACACCTGTCGGAACTGGCGCTGGTGCAGCTCAAGGAAGTCCTCGACGTCTATTCGACCCGCTCCGCCGAGAAGGCCAATGCCATCCGCGAGCGCGACGAGGAAATCGATGCCATGTACACCTCGCTCTTCCGCGAGCTTCTGACCTACATGATGGAGGACCCGCGCAATATCACGACCTGCACGCATCTTCTGTTCTGCGCCAAGAACATCGAGCGCATCGGCGACCATGCCACCAATATCGCCGAGACAATCTATTACATGACCACCGGCAGCCAGCCGGAGGGCGAGCGTCCGAAGGACGACAGTTCCAACACGCTCGGTTCGGTGACCGAGTAAGAGACAGGCAAAGCCTTGCGGAGTTCAGCATATGGTGCCCAAGATTGCAGTTGTGGAAGATGAGGAAGCGCTCAGCGTCCTTCTTCGTTACAATCTCGAGGCTGAGGGATACGATGTCGACACGATACCCCGTGGTGACGAGGCGGAAATCAGGCTTCAGGAACGTACCCCCGATCTTCTCATTCTAGACTGGATGCTGCCTGGTGTATCCGGTATCGAGCTTTGCCGTCGGCTCAGAATGCGGCCGGAAACGGAACGCCTGCCCATCATCATGCTGACGGCTCGCGGCGAGGAAAGCGAACGTGTTCGTGGCCTCGCAACGGGTGCGGACGATTATGTCGTCAAGCCGTTCTCCACGCCGGAACTCATGGCCCGCGTCAAGGCCATGCTCCGCCGGGCCCGCCCCGAGGTTCTGTCTTCGGTGCTGAAATGCGGGGATATCGAACTGGATCGCGAGACGCATCGCGTTCACCGCAAAAGCCGTGAAGTGCGTCTCGGTCCGACGGAGTTTCGCCTTCTGGAATTCCTGATGACCTCTCCGGGCAGGGTGTTCTCCCGTTCGCAATTGCTCGATGGTGTCTGGGGCCATGATATCTACGTCGATGAGCGTACCGTCGACGTGCATGTCGGACGCCTGCGTAAGGCGCTTAATTTTTCGCACATGCAGGATGTCATCCGCACGGTGCGCGGCGCCGGCTATTCCATGGAAGCCTGAGCGGATGCCATCCGACTGGCGCGTTCCATCAAAGTAATTTTCCGCGAAAAACAAAAGGCCCGAAACCGGATTGGTGTCGGGTCTTTTGTTGTGGTTGATCCCGATCCGCTCTGGTTTTGTCACAAAAAAACGGGCCCGAAGGCCCGTAGTTTTTGAGTGTCGAATGCGTGCCGCAACACTCAAGCCTTACGGCGCTCGCTTACCGGCTGATAGGCGAGTTTCGCATGGAACTTGCAATAGGGCGAAGATTCCAGCGCTTCACAGCCGCAGAAATGGAAATCGTCTTTCAAGGGGTCGCCGACCGGCCATTTGCAGGTGCGCTCGGTCAGTTCCGTCAGCGTCAGACGACGGGAGATTGGCGTGACGACGTTTCTGGAAGGAACGTAATCGAGAACTTCCGCGGTCTCGATGCCGACCTCTTCCTGAAGGGCGGTCGCGGCGTTGGAACGCGTCAGGATCCGGGCCGGTGCAGCGTTGACGCGGCCAGCAAAATTCGCCGCGCGAGGGGCAGGGGCAGCAGTCCGCTTGGGCGCTGTGCGCGCCGAAGTGACAGGACCGCCAGCCTTGACGCGACCCGGCAGGTTGAGACGGTGGACCTTGCCGATGACGGCGTTGCGGCTAACACCGCCCAGCTGCGCTGCTATCTGGCTGGCGCTAAGTCCCTCGGACCACAATTTCTTGAGCTTTTCGACCCGTTCGTCTGTCCAGTTCATGCCGCTTCTCCGCTTTTCGCGTGTATTTTTGGCAGAATCCCTCTCCGTCTCGCGGGAGTGCCGCGAGTGTGGTTTCTGCCTGATTTTTGGTGACTAGTTCCGCCGCATTGCAGTCTAGTAATTAGCGATTAACCTAGTGCCACGCAGACTCCGTGGCAAGAGTCGCGGGAATCATCTCGAATCGATTTTGCGGTTTTCCCCAACTTGCTGGCGGGTTGAGTCAGAAAGGCAACACCTTGGGTCTGGCGCCCAGCCACCTACTAGGGCTTGAGAACCCTAGGGAATACGGACTTTTGTTGACATCGGCAAGCGAAGTGACAATAGTGCCCCTGCCGCCGCGAGGCGGCATTTTTGATTTTCAGGCAAGGGATAACCCTAAGAGCCTATTGACAACCGTCTTACAGCGCATTTGCGCAAGGAGTGATACAGCCATGGCCGAAGCCGCCGCGCCATTGTTCGATACATTTGCAAGAGCCCCCCTGCGTTTTGAGCGAGGCGAGGGCGTCTGGCTGTACACGGAAAGCGGCGAGCGATATCTCGATTTTGCGGCTGGCGTGGCTGTGAATTCGCTGGGCCATGCCCATCCGCACCTTGTGGAGGCGATCAAGACGCAGGCCGAAAAGGTCTGGCACGTCTCCAACCTCTATGAAGTGCCGGGCCAGGAAAAGCTTGCCAAGCGTCTGACGGAAGCAACCTTCGCCGACAAGGTTTTCTTCACCAATTCCGGCGCGGAAGCGCTGGAATGTGCGATCAAGACCGCACGCCGTTACCATTATTCCAAGGGCCATCCTGAGAAGTTTCGCATCATTACCTTTGAAGGCGCCTTCCATGGCCGGACGCTGGCGACGATCGCTGCCGGTGGCCAACAGAAATATCTCGAAGGTTTCGGTCCCAAGGTCGAAGGTTTCGATCAGGTTCCCTTCGGTGACGTCGATGCGCTGAAGGCCGCCATCACGGCCGAAACAGCAGCGCTGCTGATCGAGCCCATTCAGGGCGAGGGCGGCATCCGCGCGCCGGCGAAGGAATTCCTGCAACTGCTGCGCTCGCTCTGTGACGAGCATGGCATGCTGCTGATCTTCGATGAGGTTCAGACCGGCGTCGGACGTACGGGTAAGCTTTTCGCCTATGAGCACACCGGCGTCGCGCCCGATATCATGGCGGTTGCCAAGGGTATCGGCGGCGGGTTCCCGCTTGGCGCCTGCCTCGCAACGGCCGAAGCTGCTTCCGGCATGACGGCGGGTGTGCACGGCACGACCTATGGCGGCAATCCGCTGGCGATGGCCGTCGGCAATGCGGTCCTTGATGTTGTTCTTGCTGACGGCTTTCTGGACAATGTTCGTGATGTCGCGCTTGTGTTCCGCCAGGGGCTTGCCTCATTGAAGGATCGTTACCCCGACGTGATCGAGGAAATTCGCGGCGAAGGCCTGCTTCTCGGCATCAAGGCGAGGATCCCCTCAGGTGAATTGCTCCAGGCCATGCGTGCGGAACATCTGCTTGGTGTACCGGCGGGTGACAATGTCATCCGTCTCCTGCCGCCGCTCGTCACCACCGCGGAGGAGGCCCGTGAGGGTCTGGCGCGCGTGGAAGCGGCCGCCGCATCCCTGACCGCAAAACAGGCGAAAATCGCCTGAGAAAACACTAAAGGGCGGGCCTCTTTGCCGGGGCTCGCGAGCATGGGACAGTTTGAAATGGCTTCACCTAAACATTTTCTCGACCTGTCGGCCGTCGGCTCGCAGGACCTGCGGGCGATTCTCGATGATGCCCGGGCACGCAAGGCGGCGACCAAGGCCGGCACAGCGGAAAAGCCGCTTGCCGGCAAGATGCTGGCTATGATCTTCGAAAAGCCGTCCACCCGCACCCGGGTCTCTTTCGATGTCGGCATGCGCCAGCTTGGCGGCGAAACGCTTTTCCTCTCTGGCACGGAGATGCAACTCGGCCGGGCCGAAACGATCGGCGATACGGCCAAGGTCCTGTCGCGTTATGTCGACGCCATCATGATCCGTACAACGGATCATTCGCGTCTGCTTGAGCTTGCCGAACACGCAACCGTGCCTGTCATCAACGCCCTGACCGATGACACGCACCCCTGCCAGATCATGGCTGACATCATGACCTTCGAGGAACATCGTGGGCCGATAAAAGGCAAGACCATTGCCTGGACGGGCGACGGCAACAATGTCCTCCATTCCTTCGTCGAGGGTTCGGCTCGGTTCGGGTATCGCATGACGATGGCGGTTCCCATGGGTTCCGAACCGCATGATAAGTTCCTGAACTGGGCCCGCAACAATGGCGGCGAGATCGCACTGTATCATGATGCGGAAAAGGCCGTCGCTGGCGCCGATTGCGTGGTGACCGACACCTGGGTTTCCATGAACCAGGAACACAAGGCGCGCGGCCACAACATCTTCCAGCCCTATCAGGTCAACGAAGCGCTGATGGCCAAGGCTGAAAAGGACGCCCTGTTCATGCATTGCCTTCCGGCCCATCGCGGTGAAGAGGTGACGGATGCGGTGATCGACGGCCCGCAATCGGTGGTCTTCGACGAGGCGGAAAACCGCCTCCACGCGCAGAAATCAATCATCGCCTGGTGCATGGGCGTCATCTGAAGATACCACCCGTTTGCTGAACGTCGGACGGGTGCTTGAACTTTTCGGCAGCGATTACCATCTGTTGGACTTCGAAGAGGCTCGTCGGTTTTCTGGCGGGCCTTCATCACGATTTGCACGTTTTTCCCCGGGAGCGGTTTCTCTTCGCGGGTCTCTGTGCGACAAGCAAAAAAGCACATTTTGAAAGCCGGACTTTTGGACGGTAGCGGCGCCGCGGCTGCGCCAAGGAGTATGATATGGCAGATGTAACGGTTGAACTGGACGATCTCGATTTTGCTGGCGACGACAAGGTTGTACCCTTTCAGGTCGAAGGTCTGGATGTGCGCGGCCGCGCGGTTCAGGTTGGGCCATTGCTGAACGCCATTCTCGAGCGGCATGACTATCCGGCCGCAGTCGCCCGGCTGCTCGCGGAAGCGACTGTTCTGACGGCGCTGATCGGCACCTCGCTTAAATTTTCCGGAAAGCTCACGCTTCAGACCAAGGGCGATGGTCCGGTCGACCTTCTAGTTGCTGATTTCACCGCGCCGGAAAGCATGCGCGCTTACGCCCGTTTCGATGAAGAGCGTCTCGCAGCGGCGATTGCCGAGGGCGCCACCTCGCCGGAGCAATTGCTCGGAACCGGCATTCTCGCTTTCACGATCGATCAGGGTGCGGGCATGCAGCCGTATCAGGGCATCGTGCCACTTGATGGCTCATCGCTGGAAGACATTGCCGGGGTATATTTCCGCCAGTCGGAACAGCTTCCCACTCGCGTCCGTCTCGGCGTTGCCGAGTTCTTCGACCGTGATGGCGCCGGCAAGCCGCGCCACGGCTGGCGTGCGGGCGGCGTTATCGCGCAGTTCCTGCCACAGGCGCCCGAGCGGCTACGCATGCGTGATCTGCATGGCGGCGATGGTGATGAAGGCGGCCATGAGGTGCAGGAGGATGATGCCTGGACGGAAGCGGTTACGCTGCTGAACACGGTTGATACCGACGAACTGACCGATCCGCAGGTGCCGGTGGAACGCCTTCTCTTCCGGCTTTTCCATGAGAGCGGCGTACGCATCTATGATCCGCAGGCGGTTTTCGATCGTTGCAGTTGCTCGCGCGACAAGATCAAGGGCGTTCTGTCAGGCTTTACCGCCGAAGAAATCAAGGCGAGCGAGGAAGATGGGGCCATCGCCGTTACCTGCGAGTTCTGCTCCACGACCTACCGCTATGATGTCAGCGAATTTGAAAACGTCTGACGAGGATAGCCGTGCCCTCGCACACCATGATCCCGGCCTCGAGCCGGGATCCAGCATGATCAAGTCTTGATTGCGTAACACTCTCTCACGCTGCAGACGCGCTGTGGCTGGATGCCGCTCTAGTCCGGCATGACGGAAGAGAGATTTTTTATCTTACCGACACTCTGAACAACGCTTTTAACGCGCGGCTTTCGCGTTCCTGCGGTTTCATCAATTCAAAACCCGCATCAGGCCTGGCGAATCCAGCGAGAAGGCTGGTATCGTGACATTGAACACCTCACCGCTTTCCGTTTCCATTTCATAATGGCCGAACATCAGGCCCGAAGGCGTATCCAGCGGACAGCCGGAAGAATACTCATAGCTGTCGCCAGGTTTGAGATGTGGTTTCTCGCCCACGACTCCAGGACCATAGACCTCGTCCACCTGGCCGTTCTGATCGGTAATGTGCCAGTAACGATTGACGAGAGTGACCGGAATGTCGGAGTTGTTCGCAATCACGACCTTGTAGCCCCAGACATAACGATCGTCATCCGGGTCGGATTGGTCTTCGAGATAATACGGATCAACCGTCACCTCGATATCCCTTGTCAGAGCACGATACATACGCACCACACCTCGAATTTATGCCTGCCGCCGCATTCTACACTATAGGCTCTGGCTATCGTCAAGGAAATGAATGACTTGACGGGCAGGGGGCGTCTCCTGTTGCGCTGTTTTTTACATTAGGGATAACGGTAAAGGTAAATATTGGTTTCCTGGCGCGGCCTTCTCGGGCGCCAGAAGCCATGGCCGGACATCAGCCGGGCCATGGCTTAAGCTATTTCAGCTTCAGACGGAAACCGCCGCAAGACCCTTTGCCAGATCTTCCACCAGATCGTCCGTGTCCTCGATACCGCAGGAAAGGCGCAATGTGCCGCCGGAGATACCGAGTTCCGCCCGTGCCTCGTCTGTGAGGTTCTTATGCGTCGTCGTGCCGGGGTGGGTAATGAGGCTCTTGGCGTCACCCAGATTGTTGGAAATCTTCACGATCTCAAGCGCGTTCTGCAGCTTGAAGGCCGCCTCCTTGCCGCCTTTCAGCTCGAAAGCCACCAGCGTCGAGCCGCCGGACATCTGGCGCGCAATGATATCCGCCTGTGGGTGGTCGGCGCGGCCGGGATAGATGACCCTGGCGACCTTGCCGCTGTCTGCCAGAAAATCCGCGATCTTCGAGGCATTGGCCGTCTGCTGCTTTACGCGCAGCGGCAGCGTTTCAATACCCTTCAGCAGCGTCCACGCATTGAACGGCGACATGGCGGGACCCGTATGGCGGAAATAATCCTGCAGCTCTTCTTCGATCCATTTCTTGTCGGAAAGGATCACGCCGCCGAGGCAGCGTCCCTGGCCGTCAATATGTTTGGTGGCAGAATAAACGACGATATGAGCGCCGAGTTCGAGCGGTTTCTGGAAAAGCGGTGTGGCGAAGACATTGTCGACCACCACTTTCGCGCCAATCTGGTTGGCGAGCTTCGCCACGCCGGCAATATCCACCACTTCGAGCGTCGGATTGGTTGGGCTTTCGAGGAAAAACAGCTTCGTATTCGGCTGGATTGCCTTTTCCCAGTTGCCGAGATCACGGCCATCAATCAGCGTGCATTCGATGCCATATTTCGGCGCCAGCGTTTCAACCACCCAGCGGCAGGAACCGAAAAGCGCACGGGCAGCAACGATGTGGTCGCCGGCGCGCAGCTGGCACATGATCGCCGCGGTAACGGCGGCCATGCCAGAAGCGAGCGCACGGGCGTCTTCAGCACCTTCCAGCAGGCACATGCGCTTCTCGAACATGTCATTGGTGGGGCTCGCATAACGGGCATAGATAAAGCCGTCCGTCTCACCTTTGAAGCGCGCTTCGGCAGCTTCGGAGTTTTCGTAGACGAAGCCCTGGGTCAGATAGATTGCTTCCGACGTTTCACCATAAGGGGAGCGTAGCGTACCACCGTGAACGAGCTGGGTTGCCGGGCGCCATTTATTGCTCATGTGATCACCTTCAAAACAAAAAAACCGGCCGCAAAAGCAGACCGGTTCCTAGCACCCGGTCTTTTTAGCCACTTGTTTAACGTGGCTGCAAGCCGACCGGCCAAATCACCACGGGATAACTTGCCTTACTGCCGTTACCGGCTTGCGTCAATGCCTTCCTTTTGGTTTTGTCGCCGTAAAAAGGAATGATGACCATGATGAGAACCACGGGCATTTTGGCGGATGGCGCAATACGCGCGCTGTTTGCGGGCGGCAAGCTGAAGAGTGAGGCCGATCTCGACGCGGATCAGGTGCAGCCCGCCAGCCTCGATCTCAGGCTCGGCTCGAAAGCTTACCGCGTGCGCGCCAGCTTCATGCCCGGCCCCGGAACCCAGGTCATCGACAAGCTCAATCGTCTGAGCCTGCACGAGGTCGATTTAAGCCAGGGCGCGGTGCTGGAAACCGGCTGTGTCTATATCGTGCCGCTGATGGAGAGCCTGGCGTTGCCGGCCGACATGTCCGCCTCTGCCAATCCCAAAAGCTCAACCGGCCGTCTCGATATCTTCACGCGCGTAATGACCGACAACGCGCAGGAATTCGACAAGATACCGGCGGGTTATGCCGGCCCGCTCTATCTCGAAATCAGCCCGCGCACGTTTCCGATCGTCGTGCGCCGCGGCTCACGCCTGTCACAGATCCGCTTCCGCATCGGCCATTCGCTGCTCAACGAAGCCGAATTGCTGAAGCTGCACGAAACGGAAATGCTGGTCGCCAGCGACACGCCGAACGTGACCGGCGGCGGCATCGCGCTGTCCATCGACCTCAAGGGCTTCGGCGACAACGGCCTGATCGGTTATCGCGGCAAACATCATACGGCGGTGGTGGATGTCGACAGGAAGGCCCAGCACGATGTACTCGATTTCTGGGAGCCACTTTACGCCCGTGGCCGCGCCGAGCTTATTCTCGATCCGGACGAATTCTATATTCTCGTCTCGCGCGAAGCTGTCCACGTTCCGCCGCTTTACGCCGCCGAAATGACGCCCTTCGACCCGCTGGTGGGCGAATTCCGCGTGCATTACGCCGGCTTCTTCGATCCCGGCTTCGGCCATGCGCAGGCAGGCGGCAGCGGCAGCCGCGCTGTGCTTGAAGTGCGCAGCCATGAAGTGCCCTTCATTCTGGAGCATGGCCAGATCGTCGGACGCCTGGTCTACGAGCACATGTTGGAAAAGCCTGATGGTCTCTACGGCACTGGCCTTGGCTCCAACTATCAGGCACAGGGCCTGAAGCTCTCGAAACATTTTCGCGCTGAGTGACCGAACCGGCGGGTGCTTGACACCTGCCGCGAACTATCCGATGTCTTAGACGGTGCGGGTGTAGCTCAATGGTAGAGCAGCAGCTTCCCAAGCTGAATACGAGGGTTCGATTCCCTTCACCCGCTCCAGCGACCTTTCCAACAAGATCATCGACGTCCAAGAAGCGCTGGTTTTTCAGCGCTTTTGCCTCGTGCGCGCGTAAGGTCGTGCAACGATATGCAGTGACATCCAGCAATTTTGTCGGTAAAAATCACGGTATTCGTCATCGTGGTGGGAAGTCGATACCGTAAAATGGCACTGACAGACATTCAGGTTAAGAACGCTAAAGCCGACAGCAAACCGCGCAAGCTGTCTGATGAGAAGGGGCTTTACCTCTACATATCGGTTGCCGGCGGCAAGTCTTGGCGCTTCGACTACGATTTTTTCGGAAAGCGAAAAACACTGACGATTGGGGTATATCCGACCGTAGGCTTGGCGGATGCTCGACGATTGCGCGATGACGCGAAGAAAAAACTCTCTGATGGCATAGACCCCTCACTCGCCAAAAAACGCGATCAGCTTGCCGCCAAGGCCGCTGCCGGAAACACCTTTGGCGTCATTGCGGATGAGTTCATTGAAAAGCTAAAACGCGATAAGCGCGCAGAGCCCACCATCACGAAAAACAAGTGGATGTTGAAGGACCTCGCCGAGAAGCTTGGACCTTATCCGGTCACCCAAATCACGGCGCGTGACGTCCTTGCGGTGCTGACCAGCATCGAAAAGACCGGGCGAGTGGAAAGTGCACTGGCAACGCGCGCTGCCATCGGTCGCGTGTTTCGATACGCCATCGCAACGGCGAGGGCCGAGAACGACCCGACGTCGGCCCTACGTGGCGCTCTTCAGCGCCATGTGCCGGTCAACCATGCTGCCTTGACGACGAAAGCCGAGATGGGCGGCCTCATGCGGGCAATTTACGGCTACGAGGGCTGGCCGTCGTTGGTTGCTGCCTTGAAAATCCAAGCGTTGTGTTTTGCTCGCCCGGGCGAAACTCGCTCGATGGAGTGGACCGAGTTGGATTTTGAAAACTCGATCTGGACCATTCCCGCAGAGAAAACCAAAATGCGCCGGGAGCACGACGTGCCGCTTTCGAAACAAGCATTGGAGGTCCTAGCGGAAATGAAGGAGCTGTTCGGCGGTAAGCCATACGTCTTTCCCTCGATGATGTCCGGTAAGAAGGTTCTGTCTGAGAACTCGATGAACTCGGCTTTGCGTCGTATGGGGGTGACTGAGGTCCAGCATACCGCGCACGGCTTTCGATCTTCCGCCAGCAGCATTTTGAATGAGTCTAGTGAGTTCAGTGCCGATGCTATCGAGGCTCAGCTTGCGCATCTCGACACGCGGGTGGTGAGGCGCGTTTATAACCGTGCCACATATTGGGACGAGCGTGTGCGGATGATGCAGTGGTGGGCCGACCTGCTGGAGAAAGAGCGTGTTCAAAACCCAAGCTTGATTGAGACCGCTGACAAAAAACCTTAGGGTCAAAGGACTTTGGTCACCCGGAAACTCCGATAGCTTCACATTCGATCACGGACTCTGGGCTTTCAGCTGGAACCCATGATTGCCGAGAGGAGTGTTTCTTAGGAACGGGATGCTGTCGCCGGTTGAGTTCGAAAAGCAGCAGAAAACGTAACCCGGAGGGTGTCTACGAAACTCAGTGCTATTCACTGTGCGGCAGAATTGCTACCTATCGAATTTCCTGCACTTGGAGATGAAAATGGGACCGATACAACTTACAGCAAAGATATTCTCGCCACGCTGGGGGCATCACGACACCTACGAACTAACTTTCACAGAAGACGGCCTGAAGGTAAAGCATATGGCCCGCGGATCCCGCGCTACCTACTCCGAGACAGGAGGCCTCGAATGGGCCGACGGCGAGCTCGTCAGCATGATGAAGAATGACAGCGTTTATCCACCTGACGGCGTGGAAGATCTGATCGGACACCTGTGGGACGCTTGGCGGAATAACCAGCTTTCTGACGCGCAAGCCCAAGACGAGTTGAATGCATTTTTTGACTACATCAACGCATCGACAGCCGCGAGGCCAAAGACTGATTTTTGGAACGGAGTTTTCTGATCAAAGGCACTGCTAGAGCCCCCAAAAGATGGGGCCTTCGCTTTCACTTTGATGGGGCAATATGCGGAAATGGTTTAAACGGATTCTAGGCGTGGCCATTGTCGCGTTTGTTGGCTACAGCGCTTACGACTATCATCAGGCGGGTTTTTGGACGCGACCCAAAATGCCGGATGGTGCGTTCTCTTTGTCTTACAAAAACGGTTTGCGGGCTATCTTGGTCGGCGTGCCTAATGAACAAGAGGAGCGCCGGTATTTCGGATTCCCGCAGGATGTTCCGTTTTACCTCAAGGACGGATGGTCTTTTTGTGCGCGGCCGGAAGGCGAAGAGAAGGCGCAAGCTGCTGCGTTCATCAAAGGCCGGAACCAGCCCGGAGAAAGGTTCGAGGTGATCTGTAAGATCAAGGCGGACAATGACATAGTTGTCCGAGGACTGATCACGTCGGTGCCGCGATTGTGATGATTAAACTTCCTCCTCCAAGTAAAAGCTGCGGCTCATAAGGTTATGCCTAGTGGAGTTGTTTTGGATGGGGAATAAATGTCTTATACGTGAAGAGAATGGATCACGGATTCTCCGCTTATCTGACAGGCAAAAAGCACGCCTGCATATGTAGATTTCTTTGTGCTAGGGGCGATTAAAAATCTAAGGGAGACATAGGCTTGGACGGCGAGACAATCAAATGGGCGGTCGGCATTGTCGTGACATTGTTAGTTGGCGTAGCGGGCGGAGCGACCATCTACCGATCACGCCAAAAAGCGAAGGCGGGACGCGGAGCAACAATCATTCAATCAGGGCGGGATACCAACCTAAAGTGACGGATCAGCGAGCAAAGGCTACCGGAGACGGCCAAATCATTCAGAGTGCGCGTGACACAAATATCGGCCTCTCCGCAGCCGACATGATCGCCATTTTCGAAGCTCTTACGAAAATGGTTGACCGTTATGTTGATAGTGCTCGCGAAATGGTTGAGCAGCGCATGAACGCGTTTCAAGAGCAGATCCTCCGGGAATTTGCCACAGGTGGAAAGGGGCGCCCGGAAGCCTTTCGCGACCCAGATTTTCAGTATGTGCTCGGTCGGGCGCAACAGGCTTTTGCTCGATCAGGCGACAGAGAGCTCGGCGACATTTTGACCGACATGATAACGCAGCGATCAATGCAAGAAAATCGGTCTAGATTGACGCTAAGCCTCAACGACGCCGTCGAAAAATCAGCGCTTTTAACACGCAATGAGTTTGCGGAACTCGGCCTTAGTCACGTGTTCCGGAACACGCTGAGGGTCTTTAGAAGCTTCCAACAATTTGTGAACTTCATGGGCGCGCTTATGGAATTTGTCCCCGACATATCGAAAAATGCATCCTCGTATGACTATCTTGAGAGTCTGGGAGTCGCCACTGTCTCAGTGCTTGAGATGGACTTCATGGGCGTCCTTAGAACCACATGTATAGGCGTTATCAGCAAGGGTTTCACAAAGTCACAGATAAATCACGAATGGTGGGAAAAATATCGACCTTTCTTTGACGAAAATCTCGTCCCATGTTTGCATGATTCAAACATGCTCCAATTTCTTCCCGGCAATCGCGAAGCGTTCAATGCAGCCGCACTCAAGCACTCACTCGATGATGAGGCGAGCATGGGTCTCTGGAGCGTTTACGAAAGCACAGCATTCACGGCGGACGAGTTTCGACAAGTGCTTGGGGTATCAATTCCAAATATCAACGAACTTATTGATGCTTGGGATAACACCTCCATGAGAAGGTTGAAGTTAACAACTGTAGGTCAAGCGATAGGGCACGCTGCTGCTCGCAGGATGGGTTTGCAAACTGCTGACCTTGGTCTCTGGATACTTTGATCCAAGGTCGGCGGGGAGACCTACACGCGTGGTTCATTCCAGTGCCGGGGCAATTGCAGCTGGCCCTTAATTCACGAATAAACGTACTTGTATGTGCGTTGCGGCGCACATTGACACGATGCTCCGATCTTTTTTGATTGAATAGCTTTCCGTCATGGCTCTCCGTTATTCGCGACGAGACCCTACTCTACAACAAGAGACTGCATTTGTAGCCGAACGATAGCGTACGAGGCTTTAATGCCGCGCGCGCAATTGGGATGTTTTCTACTTGCGCGAGCGGGGCCAGTCCGGCTAACACACTGCTGTTGCTGGAGGCTGAGATGGAAGCGGACGAGAAGATTGTCTTTATCAGTTACACGAGCGCCGATAAAGATCGCGTTGGTGATGTTGCCGATCAGCTTGTCGCTCGGGGGCTGTCAATATGGATCGATCACCGTAAGCTCAAGCCGGGCCAAAATTGGGACTTCGAGATTAGGCGCGCTCTAGACCGGTCTGCGATCATCGTTGTTTTCATTTCCCGCAACTCAGTGAAGAAGACCGGATACGTTCAGCGTGAAATCCGGCTTGCCTTGGAGAAAGCCGAAGAGAAGCTAGTAGACGACATTTATCTCATTCCTGTGTTGTTAGACGATGATGTAACCGTGCCTTCGCAGTTGAAGGACGTACAGTTTATCAGAAACTCGGACGCTGAATTTCTCGACAAACTTGCCGACGCGATCAACCATCAATTAGAAAAAGTTGGAGTCGAAATTCAAAATGCGCAAGACAGCTCGGAAGTGACCTGGAGCGCATATCGCATCATCGAAAGGCGGGACGGGATTCCTGGCTATGAGGCAGATTTGCACTTGTACCGATTTGCATCCGAGGCATTTCCCGCAATTTCGCAAATCGGAGAGTATCTTAAATCACAGATGTTGGACGAGCTGTTCGGTCTTCGTCGTGAGCTGGTCGATTCGACAGTGAGTTACAATTATGGGCAGGCGCGATTCTACCGAACACATACATTGGATATCAGTTCAGGTGGACCAAAGATTCAAGGAAGAATACTCTCATTATTGTTTGCGTCTCACAGCTACTATGCTGGCGCAGCTCATCCTAATCTAAATTTCAAATCGTTTGCTTTCTTTATCGATCCGCTTTTCGCGATATCAAGTCTTGAGGACATATTTCAATCAAAGGACGAAGTATTTCCGATTATACAGGCTGAGGTGCGGCGGCAATTGCTTGAGCCGAAGCCGGACGACGAAGATGGGGAATATTTGCTCGATGCTGAGTGGGTAAACCGTGGCACTGACGAGTGGAAAGATTTCGCTGTTTTCACGTTCGGAGAAAAGGGTATCGAAATCGCATTCAGCCCCTATCACGTCGCGGCGTATGCACTTGGGCCACAGTTTGTTGAAATTGATTACAAGCTAGTTGAAGACAAGATTATGCCGGTATTCAAAACCGCTTTGGAGTTGGCGTGGCATTGATCAAGCGAGTTCGTTCCGGCCCACTACGCGAAGAGAAGTTGCGAGATTGCCGTCAAAGTGAAAGAAAATCGGATAATATCGATCATCGTGCAGCGCGATATTAGCATCCCAACGGACAGTGAAAGATTGTTTCCAGATATGGAATCGACCTGCCAGCGGATATTTGGTCTGTAATCGTCTATTCTATCTATATATGTAGTTATTCACTTTTTGATGCAACGTGCATGCCGCTCTCATCTGTGGGGTTTTGGAGGATTCGGTATACCTGCATTCGAGAACAGCCGGCTGAAGCAGCTATGGCTGATGGGCCCACTCCTTGATTGAATAGTCGCTCAACGAGGTCGCGATTAACACGCCGACTGCCACCCTTGTATACCCCAAGATTCTTCGCACGTTCGATGCCTTCGCGCTGTCGCTCTTTGATGAAGCGCCGCTCTAACTGCGCCACCATGCCAAGAACAGTCAGAATGACTTTGCCCATTTCGCCTTTCGTCGAGACGTGTGGTTCAAGAACGGTGACGTAAGCGCCGCGGTGTTCGCATTCGTGGACGATGTTCAAAACGTCACGGGTGTCACGGCCGAGGCGATCGAGGCGTGTGACGATCAACTCGTCATCTTCGCGTAAGAACTCGATGATCGTTGCCAACTCAGTTCGGCCATGGCGGCTTGCGCCGGAGACCTTTTCGCACCGGACGATTTGGCAACCTTCGCTTCGAAGGCGGTCGAGTTGAACCTGCAAATCCTGATCGAGCGTACTAACGCGCGCATACCCTATTCGAGCCATGTGTCACCTCAAGCTTTAGGCTTGACGCTACCTTGTCACAAATAGTCGGTGTCAACCCAGATGTTACATTGGCGAGTGTAACCACGGGCTCGTCACATATGGGTATACCCTGAGGCGAATCGCTATCGCGCTATTTGTGAACATTCAGGCGCGTTGACCGGACAACGGCTGTGCGCCTCTCAGCTTGAGTTAATACGAGTCAGCCACGACGTTGTCGCCAAATTGGCCGATTATCCATTTGATCCGATCGGCCAACAGCCTGCGGCTCAGGTGCGGCCAACTCGGGCATCAATGGCGTCAAGAAAGAAATCGATATGGCGCGCACGCGGTCCGACCATCTGCAGGCTAATCGTGCAAGAGGGTTAATCAGTCCTCGTGCCCTCTCTCCAAGTATCTTGCCAGATTAAGTAAATCCCCGATAATCAGAATCAATAAAAACGGAGGCGAGGGTATGCTGGGACGAGGTTCTGAATGGTTACGGTGGGAGCCGCATATCCATGCACCGGGCACTATATTCAATGACCAATTCGGTGCCGATGCTATGGACAAGTATATTGCAGCTCTGGAGGCTGTAGCTCCCACCCTTAGCGCCATTGGCATCGCTGACTACTACGGTATTGACACCTATCAGCGGGTATTGGCGGAAAAGCGGGCCGGCAAGCTACAGGATTGCCAGCTCCTTTTCCCGAACATTGAGATGAGGCTCGCAATTGGGACGGTACGGGGCAACTTCGTTAATGTGCACCTTCTCATCGATCCCACTGACGACGACCACGTTGAACGGATCAACACTATCCTCAGCCGTCTGACGTTCCGCGTCGATGATCAAGACTACGGCTGTACTGCTGTCCAACTGACGCATCTGGGGCGCCACCTTGATAAATCCCTGACTGATGATCGCGCTGCTCTTGCCCACGGTTCCCAACAGTACAAAGTGTCGCTCGACGACCTGCGTAAGGCTCTGGACAATGCTTGGGCGAGGGAAAATGTGCTAGTCGCGGTTGCGGCCGGCGGTGATGGCACGAGCGGAGTAAGAGATGGAGCGGATGCAACTCTTCGGCGTGGCATCGAGCGTTTCGCTGACATCATATTTTCCGGAAGTCCGGGGGATCGTGATTTTTGGCTCGGCCTCAAAGACGGGCTGGATAGTGACTTCATACGAGAGCAATACGGCTCCCTCAAGCCGACGATGTGGGGCTGTGACGCCCATGAGATGGCCAAAATTGGCCAGCCTGATCTGGAGAGGTTTTGTTGGATTAAGGGTGCCGCCACCTTTGACTCGTTGCGACAAGCTTGCATCGAGCCGCGCAGGTCGTATGTAGGCGTATCCCCCACAGCCGGTGCAATGGCATCGCAGGTTATTTCGCGTGTGCAAATTAACGGAGCTATGTGGGCGCTGACTCCGGACATCGGGCTTAATGCCGGACTGGTCGCGATCATTGGTGCACGCGGTTCGGGAAAAACCGCTCTGGCGGACATTATTGCTGTCGGTTGCGACGCGTTCCCGGCAAAGCGCAACCGCCAATCCTTTATCAGCCGGGCGAATGATGACGGTTACCTATCCGGGGCAAGTGTCGCAATAAGCTGGTCTGACGGAGGTGACGCAGAGGTTCGGTGCCTTGACGAGCCCGTGCGCCAGGAATGGGATAGCTATCCGAAAGCGCGTTACCTGTCTCAACAGTTTGTCGATGACCTCTGCTCGTCAGCCGGAATGACCGACGCACTTCTTGCCGAAATCGAACGTGTCATCTTCGAAGCTCATCCAGTTGCGGACCGCGACGGTGCTGTGACCTTTTCCGATCTACTGAACTTGAAGGCCTCCCGTTACCGCGACGCTCGCCAGCGTGAGGAAGCGGCACTGGCTTCGCTGTCCGAGCGGATCGGCGTGGAAATGGAAAAGACAAAACTGCTTGCCTCCTTAAGAACCCAGATTGAGGAAAAAACGAAGCTCATTGAGCGATACAACGGGGACCGTGCTCGTCTCATCCCTAAAGGATCCGACAAGGAGACCGCCCGACTTTTGTCACTTACCGCCGCTGCTGAGAAGGCCCGAACAAGTATCCGCTACTATGCCAATCAGCAGCAATCACTTAACTCTGTCCGTGATGAGGTTGCTGACCAACGCGCAAATCAGGCACCAGAGGGACTGAGAAGCCTTAGGGAGAGGTACAAGAGCGCGCCCATGGACGAGGCGCAATGGGAGGCCTTCCTGTTGCAACATGCCGGCGATGTTGATGCTGTCTTGGCAGAGCGATTAGCCTCCGCCGAGAAAAGTATGGCTTCGTGGAAAGGCGCTTCTCCAACTGCGGGTCCAGACGATGTGCCTCTAATACCAGATACTGCCGATCTGGAGCGGACGGCCCTTGCACCCCTTGAGGCGGAAATCAAGCGCCTTGAGAAGATGATCGCGGCCGACAAAGACACCGCCAACAAGCTCGGAGCCATCACCAGACGCATAGGCGAAGAAGGTCAACTGCTACAGACCCTTATCGAACGTCTCAAGGATTGTGAGGGCGCGAAAGATCGCGCCTTAGCGCTGACGGACGAACGGAAAGAGGGCTACAAGCGGGTTTTTCAAGCCATTTTGGGAGAAGAGGCCGTATTGAGAAAGCTTTATGCCCCGCTCATGGCTAAACTCAGCGAAGTCAGTGGCAGTGTCCAAAAGCTGACGTTCAGTGTGGAGCGGTCGGCGGATGTCGCAGCTTGGGCCAAGCGTGGCGAGGAGCTTCTGGACTTGCGGAAAACGCCCTTCATGGGACAGGGCGCACTGCAAAAGGTAGCAGAGCCCGTTTTTCGGGCTGCGTGGGAGAGGGGTGATGCAGCCTCGATTTCAGCCGCTATGGTGGCTTTCCGCGCAGAATACCAAGAAGACCTGCTTGGGGCATCAAAGGTACCTAAGGGAGATCAAGGCTATCGCACTTGGTCGCGTAACCTCGCGCAGTGGCTTTTCAGTACGGACCATATCTCGCTGCGATACAGCATTGATTACGACGGCATAGACATTACCAAGTTATCTCCGGGCACTCGGGGCATCGTGCTGCTTCTGCTCTACCTAGCGCTCGATGAGGCGGACGACCGACCTCTCATAATTGATCAACCAGAAGAAAATCTCGATCCGAAATCAATCTTCGACGAGTTGGTGGGGCTTTTTCAAGCGGCAAAGAATAAACGACAGGTTATAATTGTCACTCACAATGCCAATTTGGTGGTAAATGCTGATGCTGATCAGATAATCATAGCGAACGTTGGACCGCATATTTCTGGGGCTCTTCCTCCCATCACCTATTCCACCGGCGGCCTGCATGATGATGACATTCGTCGTGCCGTCTGCCTCATCCTAGAAGGCGGCGACAGGGCTTTCGTTGAACGATCCCGTCGTCTTCGCGTGAAGCTCAACCGCTAAAGCGCAAGAACAAGAACTGTCGCAACTCGGTCCATTCGAGCCACTTGTCCGAATGGCGCATCTCATTGCGCCATTCGTCTCGGAACTGCTTAGTATGTCAGCCTGGCTGTTACCTGCCAGTGCGCTTGCTACTCCACCCGTGCCAATCGTGGAGAAACCGGCCCATCGCGAGTTTTGGCCCGCGACGAATGCACGACTGACATCAGCATTGAGGGTCTGTCGCTAACAAGCGACATCGCGCCTTTACGTCGGCCATTCGGGTCACGCTTTCATGGGAAGACGCCGGCACACGACGTGGACCTCTTGATCGTCCATTCCGACGTCGGCTCGGCGTCCTGCCGCTTTGCCATCTATTGCAAGCAACTGCTGTCCTAAGGTTCATCACTCAATCGTGCGCGGTGTCGCTCGGCCTTGTCTGCTCTGGAACTGTCAAAGAGGATGTCGAACGGATCGGACTTACGATCGTCGATCGTGCGTACACTCTATGACCGAAAGTGTTGATGCAATGTCAGCACTTTTTTCCCAGGCACCTACACCCCTGCACGTTGGCCCGTTTCGACGCTGCTGTCGTGCCAGAAGTGGCGATATAGGCCTTCTTTGCCGGCGTTCAGCCAGGCTGTCCGTCCACCCTATGCAGACGGTACCTTTGCTGGCCCGCCCTTTTTATCTGCGCCCACGTCCATGAACCCAAGGTCGCTCAAGTCCTTGTGGGAAAGGCATTGCCTAGTGTTGTAATGGCCGCCTAGCAGAAGCATAGTGGCGTGCGCAAAGTACACTGAGGGTTGTAGAGATGACGGAACTGATAGAGTTTGCCGATGAGGTACCGATCGTGATCGAGGTCGCCAGTGACCAGGCCGGCCTCGGCGTGAATGCCGTTGGGTCGGCGCTTGGGTCCGTTACTGCTAAGGTGGCTGCGACGTTTGGCGAGTCCCTGAAAATAATCGGTGCTGTCGGCGGAGCAGTCCGTACTGCACTTGAGGGGTCGGGCGTCGAAGAAGCCGAAGTGAAGATCGGGCTGAAGGCGTGTGGTACAGGCCAGTTTATTATCGCCCAATCAACAGTGGAGGGTGCGGTTGAGGTAACTTTTAAAGTAAAGGTGAGTCGTTGATTTCAAACGCGGCCGCTTTGGAGGAGCATGTGCGCCCGTGCTTGTTCCGCGTTACAGACGCGGTAGGCAATCTCCTCGGCTCGGCTTTCTCAATCGCGGGAGCTGTTGTCACATGCGCGCACGTTACCGACGGGCACACAATCGATGACCTCCGGGTCGGCGGCTGCCGCGTCACGGAGATGATCGTCGGCCAACGCACCGACGCCGCGATCCTCAAGGTGGACCAAGAGGTGGACGGCCTCGCAGTGTCACTGCGACGGCCTGAGCTGATCCTCGCCGCCGGGTTCCCGGTTGAGCCTGGCCTCACGGGACCTGTATTCTCGACCGACAGCATATCAGGGAGCACTGACATCTCCTATAACGCGGGTGGACGTCAGTATCACTCCAGTGGCGTTTGGACGCTCAGTAATGTCCTTATGTCGCCAGGACACAGCGGTGGCCCGGTGATCGACCAGCAATCGGGCGCGGTCGCGGGTATTGTTGTCGCGAACTTCCGGCCCGCTCGCGGCAATGCAGGACCGTCGGGCTTCGTGCTCCCGATGTCAAAGCTAGTAGATGACGAGCAGCTCTCGGAACATTTCGCCATAGCTATGAGGGGCACCCCGCGCTACGGGCTGAACCCAAACGGAACCGGCGCAATCTCGTGGTGCATGTCAGCGACTGCTGCCGAAATCGCGCGTATGTCCGAGGAGCGCTTGTACGACCGGGAGCGTACAGTCGTCCGCCGCAGCCTCGACGATGGGCTAAAGTGCTTTTTGGAAGGCCCGGCCTCAGTCTGGGCGCTCGTAGATCTTTCGGGTCTCGGGAAGTCTACAGCTTTAGCCTCAATTGCGGATCGTGTCGCAGACCGCCCTGTGCTTCTAATTAGAGCGATGGAGATCGATGACACATCCGGTTTGGACGGGGTGGTGCAGAAAAAGCTGGCGGCCGTCGCGCCGCCCTATGTCAGTGGCAGCCCCACTCTCTCGACTCTGGTGACCGCGGACGGCGGCGCGCCACTGATCATTGTCGACGGCCTAAACGAGTCCGCCCTAGACGTAGCGACGATGCGCGACCGATGGCTCCCCCAGGCGGTGCGGGACGCGAAGGGGTGCAAACTCCTGATCTCATGCCGTCCGGAATCTTGGCAACAGATCTCCGAGCGCGTGCCGAGTACCGTGTTCCACAACGAGGATGGGCGAGAGAGCGGCGGCAATGGCTTCCCGGTTGGTGAGTTCACAGATGATGAATGGCAAGCGTTTGTGTCAAGCCGCTTCGACGACGGCTTTGACATCGTCTATCGCCTCCGAAATCCGTTGCTCCTCGAATTGGCTGCTGAGCTTCAGGACCTACCCGACCTTCGGACAGGGAGGTGGGACTTGCTCGAGCGATGGATATCCAGGGACTGTGCACGGGCGGTTGACCGGGCCGCCGGTGCCGTCACTCCGCGAAGGGCCGAGGACACGTTGGAGCGCATTGCCGCGCTATGTCTGGAGAACGGGGAGCGCACCCTTTTCGGCAGGGATCCGATCACACGAGATGTGGCTTTCGAGCCGCTGCTCCGTCAGCACCTCCTGATCACGGAGGGTAGCCGCTACGGGTTCAGGTATGACGTGCTCTTCGAGCACCTTGCCGCTCGATCGCTGGTCGTGGAGAAACTATCATTGAGTAACGGGGTTTGGCGACAGGAGGAGCGCGAGATAGATTGGGCGATCGTGGGGTCGTTTAGCGAGGGCTTAGCCCGAAATCACGACCGCCTTGGCGTGGAAGTCATCTGGTCCCAGCTTGAAGCCCAGCACGAATTACCCGGCTGGAAGGCCATGCGCCTCCTGGCTGTCCTGCCCATTTCCATTGAGCGGGAAGCTACCGCAATGCTGCTGTTGGAACGATTTGCCACAGAGCGCTTGGGGGGCCTCTCGCTCATCGGATCTAACCTCAGCCCAGCAGAGTGGCGACACCCGTTCGCGAGTGCGGTCCTGCATCTCGCTGTCCGGGCGGCATCAGGCTACGATTTCCGAGAGGGCGACCTCTTCGAGCCGATGCGTTTCCAGCGCAATCGAGGGCAGTTCGAGTTTCAGGGGTTCAGACGTTATATCGCGACCATGCTTTCGAAAGCCCGGCGTGCCACTCTCGAAGACCTTGGTAGATGGCATGAGGACAAAGAATGGCTCGGGGCGATTTGGGGAGATTCGACATTGGAGAGCACCGTTTCCTCTTGGACGAGTTGCTGCTTCGTATTTTGCTCGGACCTCTTTACTGATGAGGAGCTGCTGTCGGTGCCTTCGCCACGTTTCTCGCGTCCAGTCTTCGTAGGGTTGGCACGCCAAGACCCCACTCGGTTACTTCGCCTCGCGAGGAGTCTCGCAGCGAATCCGGGAGCTGACCTTCTCCGCCTACGCATTGCGATCAGCACGCTGAACTACATGGCTACGTGGTCTGACGATGCGCGCGCCCAGCCAATTGCCGACGACTACGCCGCGCTCGCCTGCGAATTAGCGCTTGAACGATACGACGATCTTGGTAGCGATCAATTTAAGAATGAGGCGCTTGCGTGGTGCGCGCGCAGTCCCGAGCTACAGGACGAGGCGTGGCGTAGATTGGTTCTGCTTGCTGAAGCGGGTGTCGCTGAAAGCGCGGCCCTGCAAGCCTTCCTGCCATACCGGCCAGAGGATGCCGTGGAGCTGGCGCGTCGTCTGCCCCACGGCTTCGCCACGCGCAGTGGTAATATTATTCTCGATCTGGCCAGACCACGGTTCGGATCAGGTGCCGGTATTGTGGATAAAATAGCCTCGCTGCAAGCAGATCTGATGCGTGAGTACGTGTCAGTCTACGGCCTCGACGGGCACGCCTGCGAAGTCATTGAGGATTTGCTATATGTCCTCTCAGTTGAACAAGCGGATCGTCTTCGGATCGTGGACTTGGCGGTGGAGGCAACGCAGATTGGAGTGGGAGCGTCGCCGCTAGTGTATTTTGCGGGCGATCAGAACAGAGCGATGTCCGGTGCTGAGCTGGAGATCGCCGATCGCCTTGCATGCACCTTCGCTAAGCGCGCGGTCCTCGATCTCGCCGAACACGTCCTGATGTTGCGAATTATGCGCGCGCGGGGGGGTCAGCTCGAACAGTCAGAACTGGACACGTTGCGAAAGATCGCTTCCACGATCGCATCTCGCTTTGGCGCAACACCAGTCGCGACCACGCTAGATAGGGTCTCGCCGTTTCTACAGTTTGGGAACCCAACAGTCACGATCGCAATTTGCGACGCGGTTCGCGGCGACCTCTCGGATGCGGGGCTGGACGGAGTGATCGCAGCCATGCTGATCTGACGCATTCGAAGCGATGGCCCATTTCTGGTAGTGATGATCTTGAATGGCACGAAGTGAATCACAAACGGCCCCTCGCAGGGGCATTAGAATTTGAGCGCGTCAAAATCGTGTTCGTCTAAAATCTGGTATCTTTGGTCACGGTTATATCTACCAAGACTATAAGTCGGGCGTGGTACATTTTGCAAAGGCACGTCTTGAGTTAAGTAATTAGAAAGATTTGCAAATCAGAGCCCACGTCCCGCCACATAGATCACTAAAGTCACAAGTAGACATCGCTGCCAAGTTTGGCGAAGTGTCCAAATGAGCCACTGTGAAGGTATTTTTTCAGATCGGAGAATTCCGGAGGTTGCAACCTTCAATGTCCACTCTTCGCGTGGTGTGCCCTTGCGACAGACAGTCTCATCCAGACATATTCAGAATTTACTTTACTTTTCTTTAGGCTGATGTGGGCTTGGTCACGATCGTTTGCATTTGCGCCTTCATCTTTCGTAAGCGAACATATTATTCGGAAGATATGCAATATGGCCTAGAAGTAACCGATGGTCTTATCTATCCGTGTCCTCCAAGCAGCCATTCAACTGCCAAAAAGCCCCCATCGCTCCTTCTAGATCGGTGGTGATGACATCGCCCTTGTCATCGGTAATCGTTAGCGTTTTTTGACCCGATATCATCTGGTCCACGAATGCCGTCTTGAAACCCGAGAAACTGTGCCAACCGAAATAGTCGTTGAGGTCACCTTCGGAACTAACGGGCGGTTCGTTGTCTACTTTCCATGAGGTTTTGGCGTTGCCGTCGAAGCCGCCATTCTCGACAAAACCTTCAAGATCATGTCCGCGCGCCTTCATGAACCCGATGGTGATATCGCCGTTCTTCTTCTCCGCGTAACAGGTCTCGCCCCAATCCTCTTCACGCCGGCTGAACTCCCAAGCTGACGGTGCCGAAGGCATTGAAGCATCGGTTTTGGGTGATGCCGCGAACGGCGACGTCGCTTCGTCTTCCGATGAGAATAGTTTAGGTCCCAACTGCTTCAATGCGACGTTGCAGTCATTCAGGCCCTCGTTCAGCGCGTAATAGTCCCGCTTGTTGATGGCTGGAATAATCCAAGGCTGTTCGTTGCCTTCGAATGTTAATGCCATTGCTGAGGGCAGTTTGGGAGAGAAGGAAAAGCTTGTGGCCAGAGCAATGCCGATGGCGCCGTCTTCATCCTCAGGATAGCTAACATATAGTTCTTCAGGGGAAATCACATCGAGTTGATGTGGTGTCGGGCTGAGAAAGTTTATGCCGACCTTTACCTTTGTGGTTTTGCCAACCGGTAAGTTCCAGCCGGTTTTTCGAATGCGAAGGCCGCGAGCGATCTTATCAACGCCGATCAGGCGCGTTTCAATCGACAAGGACCGGCTAGGCCACGCCGTCGTCCGCAGTACGCACGACGGGTTTGCATCAGGCCCTCCATCAGGCTCAGTGAGCAACAACTCCCAAGGAGTGCTTTGAAAGTAGAAGGTTTCCTTCGCGGCTGCGACAGGGTTTAACAATCCAGCGCCGAGCAGCCCGACAGTGGTCAGCGTCGTAAGTCTTTTAATGCGGATCATGCTGCTGCCTTCTTCCGCTTCGCTGAGCGCCATGTGAAAAAACCCATGACAGCAAGCACAAGAGCAATAACGCCCCAGACTGACATATCGCCGAAGGTGCCTTGCGACGACGCGATGAAGGCCATCAGCGCCGACACGAAGAAGATGATGGCTCCGACCAACGGCAGGCCGAAGGAGAACGCGCCGCCGATCACCAGCAGGACGCCTGTGAGCATGCCGACCGCGCCGGCGCTGCCTGTGGCTTGATCGTTCACGAGGCCGCTTCCCGCCGTGACTGCGCAGGATTGAAGCAGCACCAGTAAGCCGAGGAAGAGCCCAATAATTCCAACTGCGATTTTCATAGTACCCCCAATTTGACGCCGAGTAGGCAACCGTAAGCCGTTAACAGGAAATATGTAGTATATATTCGATGGATTAATGCCCGGCAAGATGGTCGCCATGCCGGGATGGAACATCGCGAACGCATTGGATGGAATCTCAGGAAGGTCAGGACCGCTAAGCGCGTTACGCAAGAGAATCTTGCTGTTGACGCAGGGGTAGACCGAACCACCATCAGCGGTATCGAGAGAGGCGATTTTAATGCCTCGGTCGATTTGCTCGCGCGGCTTGCCGACGCGCTCACCATCGATATCTCCTTGTTCTTCGAAGTACCTGCTGAGGCTACCCCGCCTGAACCGCTGAAGGCGGGTCGCAAGCGGGGGCGCTGATCGCCGGTCAAGCTGTTGACGATGAAAAGATGGGGCGCACTGGTCAGTACTCATCTGCCCGCATGACAGTGAGCACCCGGCAGGTCACGTCGTCATCTACCGGATCGGATGATCCGAATTGCAGGTCGAGGTCGTAATAGTCGATCTTCCAAAAGAACACGGTGTCTTCGAGCGTGACCGCGCCAAAATCGTGCTCATTGTAAGGGTCGTTATCTGGCGAGAAATCATCGAACGTCTGCACCGCCACTATGACCGCTCGCCGTTGTTCGTCGCTGAGGTTCGTGACGCCCGGTGTCAGCAGCACTCGCCCGCCGGAGAAGCTTTTGCGAAAAGCGTCGTTTTTATCGCGGATGGCTGCGGCCCGAGCGGCCGCATCCTCGCTGATGTTCTGTTTCAAAGCGCAGCCCATGGCGATCACTTCTCGACATAGGCGGGGTGAATGAGGGCCACCTGATCAACGCGGCGGGTGAAAGGCAGCATATCGAGATAATCGCGCCACTTGAGGCGAAGCCCTGTGTTGCCATCGTTCTTGATGACGGTGGCTTCATACCACCCCTCCAAAGGGCCTTCAGTCGCCAGCACGAGGCTACCTACGGTCAGCTGGTCCCAGTTTTCGGGCATGTTCTTGGGTGGAACAGGGTAGCTGGTTTCCGGGGCGGGTTCTTCCGGCACCACACGCGGTTGCTCCAGCCGTTCGCGCTCCTCATTGGATAGGTGGGCGGCGATGGCCTGATAGAGCTCCTGCTTCACAAACGGCACGAAGGCTTTGCCGCTGTCGAACAGCTTGCCCTGCGGCAACCGACCGAGAAACGCCCTGAGCTCGTCACCTTCCACCTTAAGTGCCACCATGCCCATCAGTTCGGCAGCCTTCTCAGCTGCGCGGGTATCGGTGGCAGGGAAGAATGAGGCGTGGGGCCTGCCGTTGTCGTCACGGCCGAGAATGATGACGGGGCAGGGCAGGGTGACGGCAGGGGCGGCGGGTAAGGCGGTGGTAGTGAGTGCAGCGGTTGAAACGTTCATGATTGTAGCTCTCCAAAACAAGAAGAGGGGCCAAATGGCCCCTCACACCGGCAGCACCGCCGGCTTGTTATGGTATAGCATTACAATCATAGATTGTCAAACTGTATGTTTGCAACTGAAGCCGCGGAGGGGGTTTCGCCGGGCTGAGAACATTTCAAGCGCGACCCACGCCGAACCTGATTAACGTTCTCTAGCTGCAAAAATCACAGCCAGTAATTGAGATTGAACGCCATGCATGGTTCCATGCCGTGCGTAGCTGATTCCTCCCCGTCGATGCCAAACTGCGATCCGAGAGGCCCATGTCGATTTCAGATACGATTTTCCGCCCCTTCGAGACGCTGATACGGCCGCTCGACATTCCCTTTCGGCCACTGCCGTCGAAGGGGCCCGTGGCGGTGCTTTTGCATTTCATAGGGATGTTTCGGGGCGTCCTCATTGCTCTCGCCCTGTCGTCCATGGCGGTTGAAGCCATCAACCTGTCTATCATCTGGGGGCTGTCCGTCATCGTTGATGGTGTGACGGCGCAGGGGGCGGAGGCTTTCCTGCGCAAGGAATGGCCGCTGTTGACCTTGCTTGGGCTGTTGATTTTCCCCGCGATGCCCATAGCGTCGTTTCTTCTTAACACACTCACCTCGCACACGCTTGGCATCGCGATGCCGGCGGCCATACAGTGGCAGGGTCACAAGGCTGTGGAGCGGCAGGATCTGGCCTTTTTCCATGAGCTTTATGCGGGGCAGGTCGCCTCACGCCTTTCGCAGGTCTCGTCAGCCGTTCAGCAGCAGATCATCAACGCGTTTCAGATCGGACCGCGTTTCCTGTTGCAAATGATCGGCTCTCTTGCGCTCCTTGCCGCCTTATCATGGCAGCTGGCGCTGCCGGTGTTCATCTGGATCGTGCTCAATGTCGTTCTCGCCGTTAAACTTGCCCCGGTCTTCACGGAGCGGTCACGGCGCTCGGCAAAACAAAAGAGCCTTGTTTCGGGGGCGATTACCGATCTCTACAGCAATATGCAGATGATCAAGCAATTTGCCGCCGAGGACAGCGAGGCGGGCGCAATCCGTCGCATCCTGATGAAAGCCGTACAGACGCAACACAAGGAGCAGCGTGTCTATCGCGCATCCGAGCTGGCGGTGGTTGCGCTCAACATGGCGTTGTGGCTGGCAATTCTGTCGGTTGGGTTTTCCGGTCTGGTGAAGGGCTCCATCACGGTCGGAGAATTCGTCGGTGCGGTCTATATATTGCAGCGGCTTTCAGGGCACACATTCACCTTCCTGCAGATGGGCCAACAGATTTTTCAGGCGATCGGCACGATCAAGGACGCCATGCCTGTCATGACAACGCCGCCGACGATTATGGACAAATCCGACGCGGCGGAACTGAGAGTTTCGCATGGGAACATCGATTTCGACCACATCCGCTTTGCCTACAAGTCAGGCAGACCGGTGATAGATGATCTGTCGCTGACCGTGCGCGCCGGGGAGAAAGTTGGTCTTGTGGGTCTGTCGGGTGCGGGAAAAACGACGTTGGTCAATCTGCTCCTGCGCTTCTACGACATTCAGGAGGGCGCCATCCGCATCGACGGGCAGGATATTCGCGAGGTCACGCAGATGAGTCTGCGCCGCAATATCGGGGTGATTGCGCAGGATGTGGCGCTGCTGCACCGGTCGGTTGGCGACAATATCCGCTACGGGCGGCCAGAAGCGACGCAGGAGGACGTGGAGCAGGTGGCGAAAGTGGCGAAGGCCGATGCCTTCATCGCCGATCTCGCCGATAGTGAGGGGCGAAAAGGGTATCAGGCTTTTGTTGGAGACCGCGGCGTCAAGCTCTCCGGCGGGCAGCGACAACGGGTCGCCATTGCGCGCGTGCTGTTGAAAGACGCGCCTATCTTGATGCTCGACGAGGCGACGTCCGCTTTGGACAGCGAGTCCGAGGCCGCCATTCAGGAAAAGCTCAATCTGGTGATGGAGGGCAAGACGGTGATCGCCATCGCGCACCGCCTGTCGACCATTGCACGGATGGATCGCATCATCGTGTTGGATCATGGCCGGATTGTCGAAGAGGGAAGGCCAGAGGACTTGGTCGAGCAGGATGGATTGTTTGCGCGGCTCTGGAAACGCCAGATTGGCGGCTTCATTCCAGAAGATGAGGGAGTGACGTCGGAGGCGGTGGTGGACCGAAGCTGAGAGTCGAAAGCTTTATCATTTGCAAAGAGGTTACGATGAAAACCGACTGGAATTCGATCAGAGGCATGCTGAATGCAGCAATCGACGCCTGCGAACGTATAACTACCTCCGTCGCACTCGCGCAGAGCAGATATTCCCTAACGAAATGCCGCTGCTCATGAGGAGGTCAAACGGCGTTCAAACATCCTGAGACTTAGCGACTCTGATTACTTCACCAAGCAGCACGTCCAAGTCGGCGGAAAAATCCACTTGCACGGCGGTCGGCATATCCTCACGAGACCGGATAGCCGAATGAAGGTGTACGTCTGCAATATTGCGAAGCGATCCTTCCATCCTCTGCATGTTACCCTTGAACGATTTGTTTGTCTTCGGCCCGCCGTAATTGCTGGCGACTTCCGCAAATGTCGTAAAGCCGAGGACCGGAGGGATGTGATTGAGGATGGTGCGCAAAAGCATGGCGGTGGACATGTGGCACCGGTTTGCAGCAGCAACGTTGATTTCTCGGCAGATTTCAGCAAGCCGAGAAAAGTCCCATTTGCCCGCGCCAATGTTTTGGAGAGCAACGATCCGGGCGTCATCCACGTAAGGCTTCACGCCCGTTGCGGACTGTAAAGGCTTGGCATCTTTGCGCTGGATGGCCCGAGCCGCAACGCGAACTATACGCGATGCCTCTTGAACCGAAGCATAAGAAGGCCCACCGAAGAAGCCACCAGCACCTGAGTTCACGGCGTTGAGAAGGTTCATCGAGAAATCGTTGGCGCGACCTAATTCACTGTCAATGATGGATTTCGCTTCAATAGCTAAAGATTTGAAATTCGCTGAATGCTCTGTGGGCAGGAATAGTCCTGACATGTTGCCTCCATCTCGGAAGAGAGGAAGTAAGGCGTCCATCCCATCAGCAATTGTGGTCAGTTCTTCGATCATTGGGCAAAATCTCGATAGATATAAACAGATGAGATTTCTACCATTAATGCAGCTTACCTGAGCACCGGAATAGTGGCGAAGTTCTGGTTCTACACTAAAATTTACAGATTACAGGTATGTATACAATTCTGATGGTTTTCCGCGTTAGAGTTAGGCCTTGAAAAACTAAACGCTTGGTCGAAGCTTTAGCGAGCACGGCGTCACATGTTGAGACAGTCTAGTGGTTGTCCTCAATACGTGAGGTCACAAGGATTGGAGCATCTTGTCTCGTGCCTTCGTTTCCTTTTTCAAGGCCCGTCTTGCTGATGACAGCGCCATCGATGCGATCCGAATACCGGCCCCGCCTGACACACAGAGAGACGATATCGATTTGTTCGCGAGCGCCGAAAGAACGATAGGCAGTTTGCCAGAACGGATTTCACGCTTGTTCTGCTTATATGTGCCTGTCGGGGTAAAGCGCCTCTCTCCTGTTCGGACGTCCACAGTGCGTCGTTTGACAGGGTAGGTATAGTGTTCGCTACGGGGGCTTTTGCACATATACGCGACCTCCGCCTCGATGTTGCAAACTTGCGCCTTCCTGAAATGGAAGGCCGAGGCTCCGGGCCGAAAGCTGCTTTCGCTGCTATTGACCTTGCGCTTCAATTCCTTAAGCGTGGCGGCTGTCACGTCCCACAAGACAATATGCGCATGCCACGAAATCCAGTCCTCATTGGATGGGGGCATAAAGGACACTCTGGGATAGTAGGCTGGTTCGATCATGCCCAAAAAGCTGATGCCATCCAATATGGATGCAATCCATTGACGGTGGGCGGCGAGATCGTGTTCTCGGCCAATGGCGGCATTCACGGCATGCACTTCAGAAACCAAGGTTACGAAGTAGGCTGTCGCGATCCTGGAATCGCGAAAATGCGATTCCAGGGCATCATTCAGGCTTGTGCCTAGTTGAAACCTGCATTTCAGATTTACAGCATGCAGTTTATGAGCACCCCGCAATTCCAGCGCTTTGCGCATCTTCAAATTGATATCTGGTTTGTAAGAAACCAGATACTGCCGAAATCGCGCATCCAGTTCATTCTGGGATTTCTCTAGTTCTTCCAAGCTGCGAATGGGTGTTCGTCCAATTTTCGCCGTACGGCGTGTCATCGTTAACCTCCTGCAGCAGGCAAACCTCCATTGCTCAGGCGAACGTGGGTTTACCTGCTGCGATATTTGAATTTTCGAATATTGGTCAGTTTCAAGGGGTGAGGGTGGTACTACACACACAGCACCAATTTACGCCGTCCCTAACTCCCTACTTCGGAGGCTTCTTTTTTTCGGTTTTCACGCTGCGAAGCCGTTCAAGATGCTTCTTACTGATGGCGGCGATCTTCAAAACGGGTTTGCGGTCACCCGACACCACAAACTCGATCTTTGCCTTCAGGGTTTGCTTGGTATCACTCTCAAGAAGGAGTTTAGAGAACTCACTCGGCACTAAGGTTATGCTGCGCGGGGCATTAGCTCGCCGCGTTGCTCTGTCATTCGCTGCCTTTGCACGCTTGTCGGCAAGGATTTCTTGCACGTGCTCGTGGATCTTGTCCGATTTAAGCTTCTTCTCCCAAGCGTTGCGCAGTAGTTCGTGCAGCTTCCGCACCCAGTTGCCATTCGAAGCCGTGCCAAAGCCAACGGCGAATTTGACTGCAAAACGCAGCGCATTTTCTCGGGACTGATCTGTCGGTTGTGGTTTGACAGACTCTCCCTTCCAGTCGTTGTGTTCACAAAACGCTTGCCAGTTGTCTACATCTGCATGAAGTCGCAAAGCGGCATGGTAGATTGTTGTCGAGTGTACGAGGCTTTCCGATTCATCGAGCCGTACGGACGATTTAAGCTTTTCTCGGATGCCCAAAAGCATCTTGATCGGCTTTTTCTTTTTCTTGAATTCAGGGGAGGTTTTAGCGCTCATTGTTTACGCCTCCCTCGAAGCGTTGAATGAGTTCTTCTATATCGCTCGCACGCCATGCGGTCGTACGCGGACCTAGCTTAACCGGCGATGGAAATTCGCCCGTGGCCACCCGATTCCACCAGCTGGATTTGCTGATTGGAATCGGGCCGTCAGGGGCTAAAATTTCATTGAGGCGATAGAAGCGCCGAGAATTCAAAAGTTTTTTCATTCATTAACCTCCTTTGGTGTGTTGTGGAGGCCAATTAAATGAACATGATTATCGGGGATGTCGTCCCACAACTGTTTTTTTATTTATGTCCGAACTCTTTTTGACGCTTGATCAGCCATTGCCGGCTTTTTCTTTCCAACGTCTTTGGGTCGGGGGTCTTTTCCTTTTTGGAGTAAAAATTTTCTGCGGCTTTTGTAATCTCTTTCAAAACCGGCGTTTCCGACGGATTTGAAAAAGCCGTGTCTAGCGCGGCCTCGAGTTCATGTTGGGGATAGGTGTCCGGCCTGCCTCGTCGCGCTCTGCTAGGGTCTATTTGAGTGTAGGGGAAAAACCGCTCAAGCTGGGCTTCATCGAACACAACATCGTAGCATTTATGCCGCTTGTACGTAATATGCCGCCAATATCTGCTCTCCTTGATCGTCTCATGGCTTTCTAGCGAGATCGACGAAAAAAATAGGTTTGAACGGCCCTCGTTAGTCCTAAACTTGAAGTGTTTTTCCGCGGGGTAAAGGCCCAATTTTGAATTCTCAAGTTCGGTCGCAAGATGCATACCTAGGAAACAAAAAACAGATTCGTTGCTTTCATGGACGGCATAAAGGCGATGCTCTCGATCGCGTTTTTCAAAAGCGATTTTACTCGCAATTATTTCCCTTTGTTTGTAGTATTCGTCTTTATGGAATAGTTTATGCTTAATTTTGCTAAACTCATAACAATCAGTGGATATGTATGTTCTAACTATTCGACCGAAAGGGGTAATGTCCCCTGTAGCTATGCGCGAGAATAATTGGTTCGGACCGTCCTTTTGGTAAACTTCTCTTGCTCGTTGAAGCGCTATCTGAAGGGTAACAAACCGCACAGACTCGTATTCAGGCTCGAATGACTGGAAAGTAGGTTTCTTTTTTTGAGAACTTTGATTTGGCTGACTGTCCATTCTTCTCAACTGGTTTCCCGTGATAATTGATCTAGTCGGAGGACGATAACTTCGTTTGTCGAGGATTGAATGTTTGCCTGTTCCCCCTCAAAACGGCTAGCGTTTATTTTCACCCGTCTTTCTACAAATCGGGGCTGTCATAAACAGGACAGTTAAGCTCAGCGAAATCCATCAAAAAATACGGTAAATTCTACGGTATACTGATATAAGTAAAATTTAAATAACTGATATTAATAAATATTTTTAACAAATTCGATTCCCTTCACCCGCTCCAGTCTCCCCCAGCTCTCTGGTCTTAGATGCCTCGATTATAGGTGCATCAGTCCTGGTTTTTGACGACCGGGGTGTGCGGTGTCTTGTTCCAGACGAAGGGTTTGGTTTTCAGTTCCCAGACGGCTCGCCAGGCAGCGACCGAAATCAGCAGCCAATAAAGCGGCACCGATAACCAGCGTCGACCAACGGCGCGTCGCTCATAAGGTATCATCCTGTTCCTGCCCATGAGCACGAAGATCACGTAGCTACCGGCGATGTTGAGGCAATCTGTAAAAAAGAGCGTGCCACGCCAGGACCACAGGAGGTCCCCCCCGCTTTCGGCAAGCGCAGCAGCCATGAACGCAATCGAGATGAAGAGGAGCGGGTGCGCCAAGGAAGACAGCAGCATGCCGCCGATCAGCAGCTGAAACACTGTATAGGACACCCATCCCATGTCGCGCGCGGTTTTGAGCGGCGCTCTCGTCATCACCAGCCAGCTCTGTAGCCAGCCCTTGTACCATCGTGCCCGCTGGCTGAGCCAGACGGGCAGCGACGTCGGCGCATCTTCTAGTGTCTGCCTGCGCAGGACTGTTGAGTGATATCCGAGTCTGTGAAGGCGAAGGCCCACATCCGCGTCTTCGGTGACGTTATACGGATCCCACGCGCCAATGCGCCGTAACACAGCGGTGCGGAAATGATTGGATGTGCCGCCAAGCGGCAATGGCAGCTGACGGGCAGCGAGGACCGGCAACAGGGAACGGAAGAGGCCCGCATATTCCAGCGCGAAGCAGCTGCTTATCCAGTTGGCCCGCGCATTGCTGATAATAAGGGGCGCCTGCAGGCAGGCCACACGGTCGGGCTGGCTTTGGAACGCGGCATAGGCCTCACGCAGTTGCTGCGGGTGCGGCCTGTCCTCCGCATCGTAAACTGCAACGAACGCGCCGCGCGCACCCGTAAGCGCGTAGGTCAGTGCCTTCGGTTTCGTGCGCGGTGTGGAGGGTGGCACACGGATGACTTCGATATGCGGACCGGGGTTGTGAGCCTTGATAGCGTCGATGGTCGCTTCGTCGTCCGCTTCGCAGACAAGTTTGATGTCAAGCCGGGCTTTGGGCCAATCCAGCCGATCGAGCGCGCCCAAAAGCTGGCCCACCACCGCCTCTTCACGATAGAGCGCCACAAGAACCGTGTAGGTCGGCAGCGTTCCGTCTTCAGATATAGGAGCGGGCTTTGCATCGCTTTCAGAAGGGGCTTCAAGGAGTACGAACAATCTGAAAAGCAGGGTGAGCAAATAAAGCAGCGTGAGCGTCACGTGAATGATGGCCAGCGCCTCGGCGGTATAAAATGCCAGTGAAAGCGCAATCAGTGTAAGGGCGACGCCGCCTAGAAATCCCTGTTCACCCTGGAGCGTGATGCGGGCGGAGTGGTGTGGCGCCGTGTTGAAGAGACGTTGCTGGGTTTCTGCCACCCGCCGCAGCGCACCGGCATTCCAGATGGCGCTACGCATGGCCTGCGGTGTCGTAACAACGAGCTCATCGTAGAGAAATGGCCGCTCCTCAAGGGCGGTCTTCAGCAGTTCGATCCGGTCAAGTTCCGGCACGATCAGCAGCACGTTCTGACCGCCCGTCGGCATCAGCCTGAGAAACCTGCTATCGACGAGTTGACTGTCGGTCGTAGCAAGGTTTGCCACTCTTTGCGGATCGATATCCGCAGTGAAGGGTAACCGCAGAAATCGGGCGAATGCGCCGAAATAAGCGTTCGGTGTGACGAGGCCGCTTGCCAGCAATTCTTCTTCGAGGGTGGAGCCGTTTTGCAGTGCTCGCTGTTCGAGTGCCGCGATATAAGGCTTGCCGAACCCCAACGACGAGAGAAAGCGCGCTTGGCCAGCCCTGTCGTTTACGGCGGCGGCCGTAGGCGGAATTTCAATGGTGTTGGAAATTGCGATTTTTCGTGCCGCTGACGTCGTAGAACCCGAATCTCGTGTATATTGCCCAGAATAATCCATGCATCGCCGCCGCCGTCAGATGCCGCCAAACTTCCTGTCACGGATAGTATAGATGAAAAATAGCAATGTAACGCGAAATATAGCTTCGGTATTTACTTTAGTATTCGCTTTACAAATGTCCGGCTTTGTTGGTTTCGGCCACGCCGAGGGTCTGTCGGACGGAAATCGAATGCCGGTGCTGTTTGATGCGCAGGAGAGATTTCCGGGAGGCGACCTGTCTTCGGTCCCCCGCATCCGGTTTCTGATGTCGGTTGATTTCCCGCCGTTCAATTTCACCGATCAGGAAGGCCGGCTGGCGGGTTTCCATGTCGACCTGGTGCGGGAAATCTGTGCCCAGCTGAAGGTCGAAAGCAAATGCCAGGTCCAGGCTTTGCCGTTCGACGAATTGGAGGCGGCGCTAGAAATGGGGGAGGGCGAGGCGGTCATTTCCGGGTTGGCCACCACTGCCGACCTGCGCAAAAGTTTCTCCTTCTCGCGGCCCTACCTGTTGATGCCTGCCCGCCTCGCCGTGAACAAGGCCGCCAAATTGTCGGGGGCCGGCGCGGAGGCGCTTGCCGGAAAGAAGGTGGGCGTCGTCGGCAATTCACGGCACGAACAGATGCTGAAAGCATTTATTCCGAAAGCCAGGGTCGAAGCTTTCGACGGATATGAACCCATGTATGAGGCGTTAAAGGCAGGCAGGGTCGACGCTATCTTTGCCGACGGGCTGCGTTTGCCCTTCTGGGTTTCCGGCAGCGCGTCAGAAGGTTGCTGCGCACTGTTCGGCGGGCCCTATATGTCGGACAGGTTTCTTGGAGAGGGTCTGTCCATCATGACTGTCGATCCCGACAATGTGCTGGTACCGGCTTTCGATCAGGCGCTGGCGGCCCTTTCGCGCAATGGCCGTCTGGAAGAAATCTACCGGCGATACTTCCCTTACGGGCTTTATTGAGCACGCACACCTCGATCGGTATTGGCGGCGGTCTCATTTGGCCGGCGCTAAAACAACATCGTTGCGCCGCAGGCGCAGCAGTGCGATCCAGACTGCCGCGGCAATTGCGCTTTCGACCAGAAAATAGCTGCCGATCGTCCCCCAGATACTGAACGACCAGGTGAAGAGCGCCACGACGACGGAGCCGATGAGATTGCCGCTGTTCCAGATCTTGGCGCGAATGTCCTGCCGGCCGGAGGCCCCGAGTGCTTCAAGGGCTGTCGCAGCAACAGCCATCGGCAGAACCACCCAGCAGAGGATGCGGGTGATGACTGGCAGCGAAACATATTCATCGCCGAACAGCAGCGGCAGGAAGGGCGCAATGATGAAAATGGCAAGCGCACTGCCGAATGCGATGACAAGCGCTGCTTTCAACACATTATAGGCACGCTCGATGGTTTTGCCGATGCCCTGCAGGGCGGCGGACGCCGACCCCGGATAGATGAGCCGGTTTAGGGCCTCCACAGAAAGGTAGGAACTGTCGAGAATGCGCCGGGCAATGGAATAGCTGCCTAGCACCTCGGCGCTGGCGATCGCGCTCAGCACGAGAATATCGGCGTTGCCGCGCACGGCCTTGAACAGGAACTGGGTGGAGAACAGGACGCCGATGCGGATTTCCTCGCGCACGATGCGAAAGATCGGGCTGCCGAGCCTCCTTATCGCCTTCACTGAAATCGCGGCTGCGATGGTGTGTGCGGCGAGGTTCCACAGCGCCCAGGCTTCCACGGTTTCCACCTTGAAGATGAGGCAGGCGAGGACTGCGGCAATAGTGCGGGCGACCGCAAACATCACTTCCAGCTTGTTGGCAGAGGCGAAATTGGAATGGGCAATGAAGCTCTGCGTGGACAGCGAGATGATCTTGAGCAGGACAAGGTTGGTGAACAGGATCAGGAAGGTCGTGATCAGCGTGTCGAGCAGGTTTTCGGACGTCGGGAAAAATACCGGGATCGTCACCATGCCGACGAGCGTCAGGACGAGGCCGGTGGCGGCGCTCAGAAGGTAACTGTGGCCCAGCATGACGGGAAACATGCTGCGATCCTGCGCCACGCGGCGGATCAGCGATTCCTGCGAGCCGATGCCGCAAATCTGCACGCCAAGATTGGTGACCGCCGTAATCGAAGCGTAAAGCGCAAATTGTTCGACCCCGAGATGGCGGGCAAGCAGCGCGAAGGTCAGAAGCTGGGCGGCGCTGGACATGAGAAGCGCCCCGCCGGATGCCATATAGGTCAATCCAAGTCTGACGAGATGGCCGAACCGCGGCGTTTTGAAAGACACCTCATTCTCCGTATTTGCTGGCATCGCCGGACATGTTCGACAGGGACGAGGTTGCTGTTCTGAACCCGTGGAAAGCTGTAAATCGCCCAGCAACGCAAAGTCCGCAATGCCGCCTTTTGCCAGTTTTACCCTGTCTTATCCTTCTTGGGGTAAGAGAGGGTTAAAGCAAATGTATAAGAATGATAATGAATATTGAATTTACTCGGACATGCCCGTCTCAGAAGGGCTTGTTGTTCATCATAAGGCAGGCCCCATGATCCGATCGTCCATTTCCGGTGCAGGCGACGATGCCGCGTTTGGCTGACACACAGCCTATCGCCGAGCAGGGCGGCGGCCTATCTCTTGCCGGCGGCCGGCGTGACGCGATCGTTTTCGTCGTCACCATGCTTTATATCTGGATTTCGGTCGCGCCCTTTGAAAACCTTGCAGCGCCGCCGGTGCCGCATGCCGCCGCAAACCAGCTGACCGGCCTCGTCGTTGCCGTCATCCTCGGTGTCTTTGCCTTGCGCCATCGGTTGACCGGGCTCCTGCTGCGGCCGCGATTGCCCATCCTGCTGCTGTTCTTCTGGCTGGCGATATGCTCCGTGCTTGGAACGCAGCCCGGCACGTCGCTGCAACGTCTCACCTTCACGGCGCTGCTCTGCTTCATCACCAGCGTCCTTGTCGTCATGCCGCGGGACCGGCGGCAGTTTGACCGAATGATGGCGGTCTTCGCCATCATTCTCCTGGCGCTTTGTTATCTAGGCGTGATTTTCCTCAGTTCGCGCTCGATCCATCAACCCTATGATCTTGATGAAAAGGCGCTGGCGGGCGATTGGCGCGGCATATTCAACCACAAGAACGCTGCCGCTCCGGCCATGATCATTCTCTTCATGATCGGGCTTTATCTGCGCAACGCCTGGTCGATGCTGGGCGGCATCGCCATCACGCTGCTGGCAGGGTTCTTTCTTTGGAAGACCAATGGCAAGACGGCGGCCATGCTGCTGCCTGTCACCGTGGCACTGGTGTGGGTCATGGAACGGCATGCCCATCGCACCCTGCTGATGATCGGCGGCCTCCTTGCCTTCATCAATATATCCGCGGTCGGCTCCACCTATTTTCCAAGCATTCAGAATTTCGTCGAAAGCCTCGGCATCGACTCCACCTTCACCGGTCGGACGGACATATGGCGGCTGTCCTTCGATACCTTCGCGCAGTCGCCGATCTTCGGTCAGGGATTTCAGGCTTTCTGGACGAGCGACCGTCTTCTGGCCCAGGCCGATATTGCCGGCACCTGGGCGGTCACGGCCTTCCACGCGCATAATGGCTATATTGAAAGTCTGCTGAATGGCGGCCTGCCAGCCTTCATTCTGACCGTCGTGTGGCTGGTCGTCATACCCGCGAATGATTTCCGTGTTGCGGTGGACAAGGGGACTGATCCCGGCCTGACGCGACTTTTTGCACGAATTTGGGTGTACGCACTGCTTTCTTCATGTCTTGAAAGTAATTTCTTTACCGGGACAGGACCTATCTGGTCTTCTCTTCTTATCGCAATTTATTGTTTGAGGCATCAGGCGTACGATATACTCGAGCAAGGGCAGTAATTCAGGCGGGCCGGGGGGCTTTGATGACGCAGAAAATCGGAACTTTCGCCGACCGGGTCAACAACCGGATGGTGCGCTATTTTCCGGGACCGGCAGCGCGGATCGAAACGTCTCAACCGATTGTGTCCTTCACCTTTGATGATGTGCCGGAAACCGCCTGGACGGCGGGCGCCCGCATTCTCGAAAACGAGGGTGTCTGCGGGACGTTTTACATCGCCGGCGTTTTTATTGACGCTTATGATGGCGCGCAGCAGATGATTTCCGCCAAAGGCTGTTCGGAACTGGCGGCTGCCGGTCATGAGCTTGCCTGCCACACATTTTCACATCGTAAGCTTTCAAGCTTTTCCCGGGAAGGCCTCAAGGCAGATCTCGATCGGAATGACAGCGTCCTTGGCTCCTTCGATGGAAATCGCCATGCGCGAAACTTTTCGGTTCCGTTCGGCATGGCGTCACCTGTCATGCAGCCCCTGTTGAGGCGTAAATTCAGGACGACACGGGGCATCATGCCCGGCATAAATCGCGGCAAGGTCGACCCGCATAATCTTGCTGCGGTCGAGTTGCGGTCGGACCAGAACTACCTCGACGCTGCCGACCTTTGGCTGGAGGATGTTTTGCAAAACGGCGGCTGGCTCATCATCTTCACCCATGATGTTTCGCGCACTCCAAGCTTTTACGGTTGTCCCGAAGAGAGGTTTCAGGGCTTTGTGCGCAGAGCTTTATCCGGTGGCGCGAAGATTATGACCGTCGATGCCGCCGCGACGGCCCTCGGCCTGTAAGCCGTGAATTTCTGCGGATTGGCCGTGTGTGTGACTGAAACGAAAATCCCTTGCCTGCAATTCCAGCCTATTGGCTGGCCCAGATGATGCGGGCGATCCACTCAACGTCGGCCATGTCGAAGCTGCGGTTGGGGTGTTCCGGATTGAGCGACAGAAGCTCGATGTTTTTGGGGCTTTGCCGCGCCAGCACCTTGGCCATCACCTCGCCATCGCGGCTTTTCAACACCACGCGGTCACCACGCCGCACCTGGGCTCCCGGCTCCACGATGAGAATGTCGCCATCACGGTAGAGCGGCATCATGCTTTCGCCCTGTACCTCCAGCGCGTAGACGCCTTGCTTGCGCTCTGGAGAAGAAGGAAATTCCACCACATCCCATCCCTGACCCGCCGGAAAACCGCCATCATCGAAAAAACCGCCGGAGCCCGCCTGCGCGAAACCCAGCAGCGGAATGGCGTTATCGGCACGGGAGGGCTGCGTCGTCTGCGCCCTGCCGAAAGCATAACCGAAAAATTGGTCGACGCTCGCGCCGGTCGCCTCCAGCACCTTGGAAACAGACTCCGTTGAAGGCCAGCGTTTGCGGCCATCCGGCCCGAAACGTTTTGATTTATTGAACGAGGTGGGATCAAGCCCGGCACGCTTCGCCAGCGCCGAAGGCGTCAGCTGGTGACGCTCGGCAAGCGTATCTATGGCGCTCCAGATCGTCTCGTGTGAAAGCATGATGAAAGCCCGCATGTGGAGCCGATAGCGGAAAGCTCCTGTCGTTTACTGGCAGGAATCTAAACCAAATCCCACCAGGAGTAAAGCTTGGAAAGGAATAAAATCCTTGAGCTACGCCACCATTGCCGAGGTGTTTATCTTGGCGAGCTGGATCACCGCCTGGGTGCGACTGTCGACCTTGAGCTTCAGCAGGATGGCTGACACATGCGCCTTGATGGTGGCTTCCGATACGTTGAGCTCATAGGCGATCTGCTTGTTGAGCAACCCTTCAGCGAGCATGCCAAGAACCCGGCTCTGCTGTGGTGTCAGTGTTCGGAGCCGACCTATGAGATCGGCAACATCAGGGTCATGTTCTCTGTCGCCTTGATGGCCGGCCGGTATCCAGACATCGCCTTCCAGGACCGCGCGGATGCCGTCCCTGATATCGTCGATGCCTGACGACTTGGAAATGAAACCGGAAGCACCGAGTTCGATCGACCGGCGCACAGTCGCTGCGTCGTCCGTGGCCGAGACGATGACGATTGGCAGGCTCGAAAATTCCGCCCGCAACGCCATCAGTCCTGAAAATCCGCTGACCCCCGGCATGGCGAGATCGAGCAGCAGCAGATCGGCATCGCCATGTGCCGCAGCTGCTCGCCGTGCCGCCTCGAAATCCCCGGCCTCAATAATGGTTTGATGTCCGTCGAGGCCGGAAACGGCCTGCTTCAGGGCGCCGCGGAAAAGCGGGTGGTCATCTGCGATGATAAAGACAAGTTCCGACATTCTGGCCCCCTCCCAAGGGCGTTATGCGGTTCTTTTTCAGTAATCGGCTCACTCCCGTTTGCCGGTGGTCTAAACACGCCCGGCTCCTCAACCGCAAGGTTGCGCCATTCGATCGGGCATTACAAGAAAAAGCTGCTGGACAGGTGGTCTTTCCGGGCGCGACGGATAAAAATCCGGTGGAAACAGTGGACATCCGGCCCGCTTTGCGGCAAACCGCCCGCACAGGACAGCGCTGGAAAGCCTTGGAGAGCCCGATGCAGGAAACCCCCACGATCATCTATAAAATCGTGCCGGAGACGTTGTGGCATGAAGCCCGGGCTAAAGGGGTCTTTCAAGGCGCACCCATCGATCTAAGCGACGGCTTCATTCATTTTTCGACGGCAAAACAGGTGGCGGAAACCGCAGCCCGGCATTTTACCGGTCAGGTGGACCTGCTTCTGGTTGCGGTTGACGCCGCGGTGCTCGGCGACAAGCTGGTCTATGAACCCTCGAGAGGCGGCGATCTCTTCCCGCATCTTTATGGCCCGCTTCCCTTCACCGCCGTTCTCTGGGAAACGCCGCTTTCTCTCGATCATGATGGCCAGCACCAGTTTCCGGAGATTTTGTAATGGGCGGATTATTTTCCTCACTTGGCCGCAAGGGCCTGTTTCTTGTCGATCCTGAAAAGGCGCATGGGCTCTCCATCGCGGCGCTGAAAAGCGGCTTCCTGCCCACCTGCATGGTGCCGCACGATCCGCGCCTGCAGCAAACCGTGGCAGGCCTTGTTTTCCCAAATCCGCTGGGCATGGCGGCGGGTTACGACAAGAATGCGGAAGTCCCCGGACCGCTTCTCAAGCTCGGTTTTGGCTTCACCGAAATCGGCACCGTCACGCCGAAAGCGCAAGCTGGAAATCCGAAACCGCGCATCTTTCGTTTGGTTGAGGATGAAGGCGTCATCAATCGCCTCGGTTTCAACAATGAGGGTCACGCCGCTGCGCTGGAGCGGCTGAAACAGGCGCGTCTGCGCGGCATCGTCGGCGTCAATATCGGCGCCAACAAGGATAGCGAAGACCGTATTGCCGATTACGTCCAGGGCATCGAGACGTTTTATTCCGTCGCATCCTATTTCACCGTCAATATTTCCTCCCCCAACACGCCCGGTCTGCGCGACCTTCAGGCCCGCGAAAGCCTCGCAGCACTTCTTGCCGCCGTATTGGAACGCCGCAAGGCGGAAACCGAGCGTTTGGGCAAGCGCATCCCCGTCTTTCTCAAGATTGCACCTGACCTGACCGAAGAAGGGCTGGATGACGTTGCCGAAGAGGCGCTTGCCCACGATCTCGACGGACTTATCGTTTCCAACACCACCCTCTCCCGCGATGGCCTGCGGGCCAGTCCGCACAAGGGCGAGGCTGGCGGCCTCTCGGGCAAGCCGCTGTTCGAGCTCTCCACGACGGTTCTGGCAAAGATGCGGCGCCGTGTGGGCGCCGCGCTGCCGATCATCGGCGTCGGCGGCGTGTCATCTGCTGAAACGGCACTGGAGAAGGTGAGGGCAGGGGCTGATCTGGTGCAGCTCTACTCCTGCATGGTCTATGAAGGTCCCGGCCTGCCCTCGACGATCGTCAAGGGCCTGTCGGACCTGGTCTCGCGCGACGGTGTGGCGTCGATCCGCGACCTGCGCGACAGCGCTGTGAACCGCTGGGCAGACCGTAAACTGGGCTGACCGGCAGGTCTCTAGCGAAACGTCAGGCGCACAGCACCATGGCCCAATAGGGCCGGTTGCGGCTGGCGGCGTCATAGGCGACTGCAACGCCAAGGCCATTATAGGGCCCGAGCATGTTTTCGAGGTGGTGTTTCGAGCCGATCCAGGCTTTCACCACCCGTTCCACGCTATCCTGACCGGCAGCAACGTTTTCTGCGGCCGGAAGCGGCACATTCCCTTCCTTCATGCGGATAAGGAAACTGTCGGTAAGGCCGATCAGGTGCGCCATTTTCTGCGCCTTGACCATGCGGCCGGCCTGGTAGGCAGCAGCCGCGCTTGCCGCGCTGTTGATGGCGAGAGGCGAAAGGCCTTTCGAACGGCGCAGGTCATTGACCATCGGAAGCGCCGCCGCCGTTTCGTCGCGCGTGCCCGCCGGCAGGCCTTTGTTTGTGGGTACGGAAACACAGGCGGAAAGAACGGAGCCTGCGGAAAGCAGCACAAAGCCGCGCCGTGAAAGTGTCTGAAGGGATGCGTCGGTCATGTTAGCGGCGATAGCTCAGAAGTCGCAGGATGATGAAAACCGGAATGACGATCGTTGCGCCAAGGATCAGATAGTCGCCGATTGCACCGAGCGCATGGAAACCGCTGCGCCAGAGGTCTACCACGAAATCGCGCGCGCCATAGATGATGTTCCAGGGCGTCAATCCGAAGATCGCCATCAGGAAGCCGACGAGCAATGAAACGACGAGCAGCTTCACCACGGTGCGGGCCACCGTGTCACCCAGCAATTTGTTGACCTCACCGGCCATCCGCAAGTCTCCTGTTTTGTCCTGACATATGGCGCAAACCGCTTCGATGCAAGTTTTTGAGGTGCACACCGCGCCGTATCCGTCAATTCCACGCAGGGCCATGAAATAGGACTTGAGTTTTTTTATGGCTTGATAAATGACAGCCGGCATCTTCTCAGGAAATCATTGATGGCCCCAAACCAGTTTTCTTCCGGTGACGTCATTGCCGACCGCCGGGCCGATTATGCCCGCATGTTGGCGGAAGGCGGTGATTATCCCGCCGCCGCCGAACTTATGGAACAGGCGCTGGAACTTGCGCCACGGTGGACGGCGGGCTGGTTTCGCTTCGGAGAATATCTCGAAAAGGCGGGTGAGACCGCAAAGGCGGTGGCGGCTTACGAGAAAGTCGCCGGAATGGATGGAGAAGGGCTGTTTGCAGCCGAACTGAAGCTGGCGGTTCTCGGCGCCGCCGAAACTCCCGAACAGCCGCCGAGCCGCTATGTGGAAGGGCTGTTCGACGATTACGCCGACCGTTTCGAAACCTCGCTTGTCGAGAAGCTCGATTACAGCGTGCCGCAAAAGCTGGCGGAGCTGATTGCTAAAGCGGCAGATGGCAGCGTCTTCGATACGGTTGTCGATATTGGCTGCGGCACCGGCCTGCTCGGCATCGAAATTCGCTCCATGGCAAAGCGGCTCGAGGGCTTTGATATCTCTCAGAACATGCTGGCAAAGGCCGAGGAGAAAGGCCTTTACGATCATCTCGCCCAAGCCGATCTCTCACTGGAGATGGAGACTTCAGGGCTTTTTACCCCTCTACTGAGGGAGCATCGCGCCGATCTCGTCGCGGCTGCCGATGTGATGATGTATCTCGGCAGCCTCGAAAGCGTCATGCCGCTCGTTTCCGCCCTGCTCAGACCATCGGGCTTCTTTGCCTTCTCGGTGGAGGATGCGGGGGACGAGCAAGGTTTCGTGTTGCGGGAATCCCTCCGTTACGCGCACTCCCAGAGCTATGTAGTCGATCTTCTCGAGCGGTCGAGCTTCTCCCCAATCGAAATCCGCAAAACCACCATTCGCAAGGATGCCGGAAAACCACTTTCCGGCATTCTCTTTCTTGCCCGCGCCAAAGCTTGAACATTCCGTTTGTTGCCTTTTTCGCGATAGGTCAGCCTTACTTACGTAACTATCTTGATCCTGCGTTTATTGCAGTGCAAAATACCCGCGAAAACCGAGGGTAAAGCGTGGGCACGACAAGAAGCGTTTACGGCATGTGGAGTTCCGATCCGGCCAAACATGCGCCGGTGGAAGACGTGCAGGGCATCGTCACCGGCGCGATCGTTTCGGCGCTCGGCTTTTATCTCCTGAACAAGGTAGGGCTTCTGACGGGCGGGACCGCGGGCGTCGCCTTTCTTATTCATTACGCCTTCGGCATCAGCTTCGGACTGCTATTCTTCCTCGTCAACCTGCCGTTCTATTACCTGTCATTCCGCCGCCTCGGTCTTGCCTTTTCGCTCAAGACCTTCATCGCCATCGGCCTTGTGTCGGTGCTGACCGAAGTGGAGGCGCGATGGATGGTGATCGACAGCATCAACCCAATCTGGGCGGCGCTGCTCGGTGGCCTGCTTTTGGGCTATGGTCTTCTTGCGCTTTATCGCCACCGCGCCAGCCTCGGCGGCATCGGCATTCTCGCCATCTATATTCAGGACCGCTTTGGCATCCGCGCCGGTTTGATCCAGCTTGCTTTTGACGCCATGGTCATGCTCTGCGCCTTCCTCGTCATCGATTCCGCAACCGTGGTTTATTCGATCGTCGGCGCCTTCGTTCTCAACATGTTTCTGGCCATCAACCACCGCTCTGACAGATACATCGTGGTGCGCTGAGGCGACGCTTGAAAAAATTGCGCGGCGAGCGCAAAGCTCATTGGGGCATCCGGCAAAAGGGGAAATGGCAATGAGCGATATCACCGCACGCAAGCGTTTGAACCTGTGGGCGTCTGCGCCGGAGCGTCATTCATTGCTGGAAGATGTGCAGGGTGTTCTGGCGGGCAGCATGCTGGTCTCGCTTGGCGTCACTCTGTTCTCGGCGGCGGGTCTGTTGACCGGCGGCACGGTCGGACTGGCGTTTCTCGTGCATTACGCTTCCGACCTGAGCTTCGGCACGGTCTTCTTCCTCGTCAATCTGCCGTTTTATTATCTGGCCTTCCGCCGTCTCGGCCTTGCCTTCACGGTCAAGACCTTCTGTGCCATCGCGATGACCGCGCTGCTTTCCGAATATATGCCCGGCTTTTTTGCCTTCGAGAGCATCAACCCGATTGCCGCGGCGCTGTTCGGCGGGCTGACGGTGGCGGCCGGCATGCTGGCGCTGTTTAGACACCGCACCAGCCTCGGCGGCTTCGGCATCCTGGCGCTCTATTTTCAGGATCGTTTCGGCTGGCGCGCCGGCCTCGTGCAACTCGCCTTTGACGGCATGGTGCTCGCCTGCTCCTTCTTCGTTGCGACGCCTTTCGTTATCCTTTTCTCCATTCTCGGCGCGCTGGTCATGAACCTCACGCTCGCCGTCAATCACAGAAACGACCGCTACATCGCCATGTAGCGGCCGTTCGATGGGGCAAGGTGGCTCAGGCCGCCTTCGCCGCCGCGTCGATCGGATGCTGCGAGCGGAAGCCGACAGCAATGCGGTTCCAGGTGTTGATCGCGCCAATCGCAACGGTGATCTTTACGATGTCCTCATCGGAAAAATGTGCCTTCAGCGTCTCGAAGGCCTCATCCGGGGCGCCGGTTTCGGCAATCTTCGTCACTGCATCCACCCAGCCAAGCAGCGCCCGTTCTTGCTCGGTGTAAACCGGCGACTCGCGCCAGACGCTCATCAGGTTGATCCACTGTTCGGACAGCCCGTCGTGGCGGCTTTCCTTCACATGCATGTCCACGCAGAAGGCGCAGCCATTAATGATCGAGGCACGTAGCTTGATGAGGTGAATAAAGCGGCGGTCGAGACCGCTGGCTTGAACGTAATTCTCAAAAGCCATCATGGCCTTGAACGCTTCGGGGGATGCCTTTGCATAGTTGACGCGCGTTTTCATGGGTCTCTCCATCGGTTGTGTGGGTTGAAGGCAAGTGTCATCGGTCCGGAAAGCGGCAAAGCTGTCCGGCAACGTGATTGGTGATTATTTCGAGTCTGTTGTTCGGGTCAGCGCGTCGTCGTCTTGCGCTCATTCATGTCGAGAAAGGCGCAGCCGCGCGCGGCAATCCCGCCGTCGTCATTGGCAGCAAGATCGCCCAGAATGTCGGCAATGGTGGTTTTGGCGAGTTCCGCCCGGTAGACCTTTTCGGCTTTTAACATCGCGGCGTTGATGCCACAGGGTTTGGTGAAATAACGGCCGGGCAGCGGGTTCGGCCCGCGCTGGCGGATCTCCGCGCAACGAAACGCGGGCTGCGGTCCTTCGACAGCCAGAACGATATCAAGCAGGGTGATCTTGTCGGTCGGTCGGGCCAGACGATATCCGCCCTTCGGCCCCGGCACCGTCGCAACAATGCCCGCGCTGGACAGCGATTGCAGGTGCTTCAGAAGATAGCTCGTGGAAACGCCATGGAATTCCGCCAGAGCTGCAGCGGACAATACGCCGCCTTCGGAAAGGCCGGCTAGCATGCCCACACTGTGAATGGCCTGTTCAACGCCGTCGCCGAGTTTCATTGGTTTCTCACATCCTGTCGTATGTATCGTGGATATTATTTATCCATGATTCTGTTTTCCTGTCAAGCGGCCTCTTTGCACTCTTCTTTTTCTCAAGTTTTTCACTACCTTGAAGAGGTGAAGCACACCGAGTCCCCCACACCCGGCACGCATGTCGGCTCCTTGCCCCTTCCATTCCAGAAATGGTTTGCCGAAAAAGGGTGGTCTCCGCGCGCCCATCAGCTGGAGCTGATGGCCCGGGCGCGGGGCGGGGAAAACATGCTTCTGATCGCGCCAACGGGCGCGGGCAAAACGCTCGGCGGCTTCCTGGCTTCGCTCACCGATCTGGCGGAGCGCGGCAAGGTGCCGCCCGGCTCAGGTTTTGTCGGCGTGCACACGCTCTACATCTCGCCGCTGAAGGCGCTCGCAGTCGACATCGAGCGTAATCTCACCAAACCCGTTTCTGAAATGGGTCTGCCGATTGTGATCGAAACCCGCACCGGCGATACGCCCCAGGCGAAACGCCAGCGCCAGAAGGTGCGCCCGCCCGACATCCTGCTGACGACACCCGAGCAAGTTTCGCTGCTGCTGGCTAACAAAGAAGCAGAGCGCTTTTTCCGCGATCTGAAATATGTGGTTCTTGATGAGTTGCACTCGCTGGTCACGTCCAAACGCGGCCACCTGCTGTCGCTGGCGCTTGCGCGGGTGCGTCGCCACGCGCCGGATGTGCGTTTCATCGGGCTTTCGGCCACGGTGGCGGAACCGATGGATTTGCGCCGTTACCTCGCGCCGCAGGGGCAGGGCGAGCCGCCGGCCGGTCTCATCACGGTTGAAGGCGGCGCAAAGCCGGATATCTCCATTCTGCAAACGGAAGAACGCATCCCGTGGTCGGGGCACTCTGCGCGTTATGCCGGCAAGGATTTGTACGAGGCGCTGAAGCGGCATCAGACGACGCTCGTCTTTGTGAACACACGCTCCCAGGCGGAAAGGGTCTTCCAGGAACTCTGGACCGTGAACGACGACAATCTGCCGATCGCGTTGCATCACGGCTCGCTCGATGCCGGTCAGCGCCGCAGGGTGGAGGCGGCGATGGCAGAGAACAAGTTGCGCGCCGTCGTCGCCACGTCGACGCTCGATCTCGGCATAGACTGGGGTGATGTCGACCTCGTCGTGCATGTCGGTGCGCCCAAGGGGGCAAGCCGTCTAGCCCAGCGTATCGGCCGTGCCAACCACCGCATGGACGAGCCGTCAAAGGCGATCCTCGTTCCCGCCAACCGTTTCGAGGTGATGGAGTGCCGGGCGGCGCTCGATGCCAATTACATCGGTGCGCAGGATACACCGCCGATTGCTGAAGGCGCGCTCGATGTGCTTGCCCAGCATGTTCTCGGCATGGCGTGTGCCGAACCCTTCGACGCGGATGAACTCTATCGTGAAGTCACGACAGCCTCGCCCTACGCCGACCTGCCGCGCGCCACCTTTGATCGGGTGGTGGATTTTACGGCGACAGGCGGTTATGCGCTGCGCACTTATGAACGCTATGCCCGCATCCGCCAGATGAAGGATGGCCGCTGGCGTGTCTCCAATCCTGCGGTCGCCCAGCAATATCGCCTCAACCTCGGTACCATCGTCGAGGCAGCGGAACTCAATGTGCGCATGGTCAAGCGCAATGCCAAGGGCACGGTCGGGCGCGGCGGCATGTCGCTCGGCAAGGTCGAGGAATATTTCCTCGAACAGCTGGTGCAGGGCGACACATTCTTCTTTGCCGGCAAGGTGCTGCGGTTCGAGGGTATCCGGGAGAATGAATGCCTGGTCTCGCAGGCTTTCTCTCTCGATCCGAAGATACCTTCTTATGCCGGTGGCAAGTTTCCGCTCTCGACCTATCTGGCGGATCAGGTGCGGTCGATGCTTGCCGATCCGGCCCGCTGGCAGGCATTGCCGGATCAGGTGCGTGAATGGCTGGAAATCCAGAAGGAAAAGTCTATCATCCCGAAGCGCGACGAGTTGCTGGTGGAGACCTTTCCCTTCCGCAAACGCTTCTTCATGGTCATGTATCCCTTCGAAGGACGGCTGGCGCATCAGACGCTCGGCATGTTGCTCACGCGCCGGCTGGAACGCGCGGGCGCAAAGCCGATGGGTTTCGTCGCCACCGATTATTCGCTCGCCATCTGGGCCATGCAGGATATGGGCATGCGGCTGAAATCCCACCGGCTGTCGCTCGCAGAGCTGCTCGACGAAGACATGCTGGGCGACGATCTGGAGGCATGGCTGGACGAATCCTTCATGCTGAAGCGCACCTTCCGCAACTGTGCCATCATTTCGGGCCTCATCGAACGCCGTCATCCCGGCAAGGAAAAAACCGGCAGGCAGGTGACCGTGTCGGCCGATCTTATTTATGACGTTCTTCGCAGCCATGAGCCGGATCATATCCTGCTGGAAGCCACGCGACGCGATGCCGCAGCAGGACTTTTGGATATTGGCCGTCTTGGAGATATGCTGAAGCGAATCAAGGGACACACCACGCATCGCGCGCTGGAGCACGTCTCGCCCCTTGCCGTTCCGGTCATGCTGGAAATCGGCCGGGAGACGGTGGCGGGCGAAGCGATGGACGATGTGCTGGCCGAAGCCGCCGATGAGCTGATTGCCGAGGCCATGTCCTGACACAGGCCCATGTCCTGAAAGACGCATTGAAGGAACGACGACAACATTGCTGAGCCGGCTGACATTGAGCGACAGATTTTCCAATGGCTTCGAATGCCTTGGCAGCGAGACCGTTATCAATGGCGTTGCCGCCTGGTGCGACCCGCTGGGCGGGCTCTACCTGCCTGACCTCTCGCTTCTCGTCGTCTCCGATCTGCATCTGGAAAAGGGCGCAGCCTTCGCCCGGCGCGGCTCCATGCTGCCGCCCTACGACACCATCGCCACGCTTAAAATCCTGTCGTCGCTGATCAGCCGCTACGATCCGAAGATCGTTGTCAGCCTGGGCGACAATTTTCATGATCGTGTCGGTTCGCAGCACCTGCCGCTGCCGCTGCGCGAACTCATCCGCGAGATGGCCCGCGGTCGCGAATGGATCTGGATCAACGGCAACCATGATCCCGATGGCACGGTCGATCTGCCGGGTTCTTCGGTGGATGAGATGTTTTACGGCAATCTCGTTTTCCGCCACGAGCCGAGGCTCGGGGATGCCGTGGGGGAGATCGCCGGGCATCTGCATCCGTCTGCAACCGTGCGCCGTCGCGCGAAGACGGTACGGCGGCCCTGTTTCGCGACCGATGGGTCGCGTCTGCTGATGCCGGCATTCGGCGTGATGAGCGGCGGGCTGGACCTGCGTCATAAGGCCATGCACGGCCTTTTCGATCATGCCGCCCTCGTCGCGCATCTGATGGGGCGCGACCGCATCTATTCGGTCCGGTTTTCCAATCTGCTCGGCTGAGATTTTACCGCGCCCTATTGGCGGTAGACCAGCACCGGTATCTTCGAATTCTTGAGGACTTTGGCCGTGATGCTGCCGAGCAGCATCTCGATAAAGCTCCTGCGCCGGTGCGAGGCCATGGCGATGAGGTCGCAGCCGGTCCTGTCGGCGATTTCGATGATCGCTTCATCCGGCCGGCCCGCGCGGGCAAGCAGCGCCTCGCAGTCTATCCCCATGGCGGCGGCATGTGCCTGCGTGTCGCGGAGCAAATGCTCGGCCTCTTCGCATCGGTGAAATTCTTCTTCGGCAATGGCGGCAATGTCGTCGACATCGCTCGCAATCACGTGAAAGGCCTCCGATACCGTCACGACGGTCACCTTTGCGCCTGCCTCCCTGGCGAGGGCGAACCCTTGGTCGATTGCGATCTGCGCCAGCGGCGAGCCATCGGTGGGAATGAGAATGTGCTTGAACATGACATTTCTCCTTTTCATCCCCGCTACAAATCCGCGCTGCCTTGAAGGCTACGCAGGGTCGTAACGGCATGAATTTTACCGCAAACCGGTGACGGAAGCGAATGCTATCTCTGGCGGGCAGGTTGCTTCGCCGGATTTCGCAGGGTGAGAGGGATCAGTCCTTTCGGAAGATGATACTGGCGCCCCAGCCTGTCACGACCGCGAGCAGGACGCAGAGCGCGCCATAGGCAAGCGGTGTCTGGTGCGCGGCATCGGTGATCGCCTGTTCCATGCCGGTCTTGACGACGCGCAGTTTCAGTTCGCGCTGAGCGATGAACTTGCCGCTCTTGAAGAGATAGGCGCGCGCGGTGTGCACACCATTCGGCACGTTGGCGGGCAGGCGCAGCGTCGCCCAGAACAGGCCGGTTCGTTCCAGCCGCACCCCGGTCGTGTCGTTGCGATAGATGCCGCTTGAAAGCTTGAGCCGACGATAAGCCTCCTGGAAATCGAAGACGTTGTCCGGCACGCCGGAGAAGACGGCACTTTTGAGCGACAGATGGTCGACGCCGAGCCCCATGGCGCGCAGCGTTCCGGGCGAGGCGACGTCGTTGATATTGCGCGTGCTGGCCATGGAATAGGATTCCGGCAGCGGCGTGAAGGTGATGGCGCTGGTGTTGATCCAGATGCCTGCCACACGCTGCTTCTTGCGCACGGTCATATAGTCGCTCGGCCCTTCCAGCGTCACGACGATATCATATTGGCCGATGGCCAGGAGCAGCTGGTCGGTATTGTTGAGCGCGCCGAAGAGGGTGAAATCCGCCCCGCGAAAATCAGACGCGATGGGGATTTCGGTCGTCGAAGCGCCGATTTCGATATTTTCCTGCAACGGTCGCTGCTGCGGGCCGGGTGGCAGGGCAAGCGGGGGCGTCTGCGCAGAAGCTGTCTGCCCGACGACAAGCAGGAAGAGAAGCGACAGAACGGCAAGCAGCGGGCGTGCGGTCAATACCCCAGCCCTCCAACCGCTACCGAAAACAGATCGTCCGGCCGCACCACGAGCGAAACCGCAAGACGCAGCGCAACGGCAAGGACAAGCAGCGCCAGCAAGGCGCGCAGCTGTTCGCCGCGCAGCTTCTGGCCCACTCGCACGCCATATTGTGCACCGATGACGCCTGCCACCATCAGGATGAAGGCGAGCACGACGTCGACGGAGTAGTTGGTCGCGGCCTGGACGATCGTCGTATAGGCGGTCACGAAAATGATCTGGAACAGCGATGTGCCAACGACAACGCTGGTGGGGATGCGCAAGAGATAGATCATCGCCGGCACCATGATGAAGCCACCGCCCACACCCATGATCGAGGTGAGGATACCAATGCCGAAACCGAGGGTGATGACCGGAATGATGCTGAGATAGATCTTCGATTTCTTGAACCGCATTTTTAGCGGCAGGCGATGAACCCAGTTGTGATGGCCGGGCCGACGCAGGGTCACGGTTTCGTTGCGGGCGGCGCGGCGAAGCGCCGAAATGCTTTCCTTCAGCATCAGCCCGCCAACGGTGCCGAGCAGGATGACGTAAAGCAGTGAGACGATGAGATCGAGTTGGCCGATGCTGCGCAGGAAAGAAAATATCCACACGCCAACGGTGGCCCCGACGAGGCCGCCGACGAGAAGCACGCTGCCGAGCTTGATATCGAGCGTCCCGCGCCTGAAATGCGTGATCGAGCCTGAAACGGAGGATGCAACCACCTGGTTCGCACCGGTCGCCACGGCGACCACGGGCGGAATATTGTAGAAGATCAGAAGTGGGGTGATCAGAAAGCCGCCGCCCACACCAAACATGCCGGACAGAAAACCGACGGCCGCGCCCATGCCGAGAATGATGAAAATATTCACCGACAGTTCTGCGATCGGCAGATAGACAGTCACGGCTCGGACCTCGGGCAAATGGTTCCGGGCGGCAGGGCTGTCCGGGTAAGGGGGCCGCGCCGCGATTTACACTTTCTGTCTGAAAAGACCGGGCATGCCCAGCCTTCCTTCGTCATGCCCGCGAGGGCCTGACCTGTCAACATTCAACGGTAAATACGTTGATAATTAGGAAAGATAGCTGACATGCGTGGGCACGGGGCCACATTCCGGCGCGGTGTCGCACAGAAGCGGCCACAAGGGCCGCCTCACATGGTTTCCAAACTTTATTTGTTGCGGGCGAGAAGCGCGGTCACCAGCTCATTGGTGATACGCCCATCCGGCGTCTGGCCGACGGACTTCTGGAAGTCCTTGATGGCTGTCACGGTGTTCTTGCCCAGCTTCCCGTCCGGCTGGCCGGCATCGAAACCGTTCTTGTTGAGGATCGCCTGAATGTTGCGGATTGCCTTCTCCATGTCGACGGAGGCGGTTTTCACACCTTCCTTACCCGCCCATTCCTCGGGTGGGTTGACGCTGTTGGCGTCTTCCGAAAGCGGCTTCACCTTCCAGGCATCCACCTTGGCCTTGGCGCTCTGAAGCTGCTGCGGGCTCATGGCGCCTGCAACCTCGTCGCGCTTTTGTGCTGCGTCCGCATCGCCATCCTTGGCGGCGATGGCGAACCATTTGTAGGACTCCTCGATATCCTGCTTCACACCGCTGCCGCGCGCGTAGAGAATGGCGAGGTTGAACTGGCTGTCGCGCACACCGAGTTCGGAGGCCTTGATGAACCATTGCGCGGCCGCGCCGAAATCCGGCTGGCCGGCTGCGTCGGAGGCAAGCAGAACCGCGAGATTATGCATCGCGCCGGCATTCCCCTGTTCGGCAGCCAGCGTGTAATAGCGCTTCGCTTCGGCAAGATTGCGCTCGACCCCGTTTGCCTTCTCGTAGAGGTTGGCAAGACGGTATTGCGCAGGAGCAAGGCCGCGATCGGCCGCCATCTTGTACCACTTTGCTGCTTCCGCACGGTCAATGGTGACGCCGCGACCCTCGGTGTAGCGCGCCGCGATCTCGAACATGGCCTGTGTATCGCCTTTGGCAGCGGCTTCAGCAAGCGATGCGGGCTCGATGCCGGCGGGGACGGCAATGGCGTTTTCCGCAGACGGTGCGGCCACAGTAGATTGAGCCGGCGCCGGAGTGCTGCTCTGTGCGACGGTGCCGGCCTTTGTGGGTTCCACGGCAGGTACATCCGCAACTGGAGGCTCGTCCGGCAGCGGCGCGCCGCCTATCGTGCGGTTGTCGATGGTGTTTTGTGCCGGGGCCGAGTTTTCGATGCTGTCGGCCGATGCCGCCTCTTCCGGATCGACGGCGAGGGCGGAGGGAATGGTGACGGCCTTCTCGCCCGTTTCCGGAAGCGCGGAAACCGGCGCGTTGTCCATCTTCTGCTCGATGAGCCGTGCCGGGGCTTCCGCGCCACCGATCAGCGTCTTGACGAGCGGCATGGCCATCATCGCCAGTAGAATGGCGCCGATGCCGAGCAGCAACGGGCGGCGATAGCGTGAAAGAGCGGACGCGTCTGCCTTGCGGCTCTTCTTTCCGGTGTCCAGCTTCTCGGGCGATGTTTCCATAGCGGCGGCTTGGGCGGCGCGGCGGGCAGCGGCGATAAAATCTGTCCGTCCTTCCGCATCTGCGGGCTTACCGGTGGCCGCCACCTGGCTTGCACGCACGCGCTCGAGGATTTTCTTGATATCGGGCGCGCCTGAGCCTGGCTCCAGAAGTTCATTCTCCTGGCCAGCCGGCAGAACGTCGATCGGATCGAGCGACGGGGCTGGCTCAACCTGCGTGCGGGCGGAAGAGGCCGAAACGGGTTCTTCCTTCGTCTTGGCGGGCTTTGCCGTGCTTGTCTTGAAGCGCTTGGTCAGGCCGGCGAGCAGGCTCTTTCTTTCCGTTTTTGCTGGCTTGGCGGCGGCCGGCGGCACGATCGCGGTCGCGTCGTCTTCGCCGGCATCGTTGAGAATAGCCTGCTCTTCGGCGATATAGCCTTCTTCCGGGAAGATGGCGGCAGGCATCGTGATGTCTTCGCGGCCTGCGGCAACCGCCTGCTGCGTAACGTGGCGAGGAGCCGCCTCGCGGTAGCCGTTGTCGAGATTGTCGAGGCGGCCGGCGATCTGCACCAGCGTTTCATGCAATGCTTCGAAGGTGCGGTGCGTACGCTCTTCGGTGTTGCGGCTCAGTGCTTCAAGGTTGCGCAGATCGGCCGCAAGATCGGTCAGCATCGACATGTCGGCGATGTTTGCGCCAGCGGAAAGATTGTTGCGCGTATAGGCGTCGAGAACGGCCTCGGCCGCCTGCCGGGCCGCTTCGATGATATATTCGTCGTTCGACGCCATGTAGTCTTCGATCGCCGCCATACGGGCGTCGAGTTCCGGCGACATGCCAGCCGCCTGCACCTGCACCGGCTGGCTGATCAGCGTGGAGAGATGGGCGATCTGGTTTTCTAGGCTCGCCAGCGCGTGGCTGTCGGCGGGCGCGGCATGGGCGGACTCGTCAAGGCGGGCGGCGATCGTGCCGAGACGCTCTTCCAGACGGGAGAAGGCGCCGTCGCTGAAACCCGAAGCCGGCTGCGGCTGGCTGTAGCGGTAATCGAGATCTTCGATCCGGCGCGACAGCAGGTCGAGCCGCTCGGCCAAGCCGTCATTGACGGCACCATGATCCAGCGCATCGATCTTGCGGGAGATATCGCTGAGGAAAGATGTCAGTTCCGCTTGCTGGGAGGGGCGCTGCGAGCGCTCCAGAAGCAGGGAAAGCTGGTCCAGCCGGTCGTGCAGCTGCGCAGCGTCGCGCGCGGTGCTGAGTTCATCGATCTTGCCGGAGAGCGCTTCAAGGCGGGCGGTGAGGTCGGACGCCGGTTCCGGCTTGGCGGCGGCAAGGCGATTGATGTCGCCGAGCTGTTCGGCAAGGCCGTTCAGCCGGCTTTCCAGCCGCTGCGCCAGCGCATTGTCCGTTGCCTGTGCGTTCGCGCGCGTGCCGGTTGCGGCTATGGCGCGGCTGATTTCGTCCAGCCGCTGGTCGAGACCCGAAAAGTGCTCGATAAAGGCAGCCTCGTTGGGCTGCATATGCTTGCCGAGCTGCTCCACGGCGCTGGCAATGGTGATGAGCTTCTCCTCAAGCACGCGCACGGCGGGATTGTTGCTCATGCCGCCGAGTTGCGTCTTGATGTCATCGAGACGGTAGGCGAGCGAAACGATCTCATCCTGCAACGAGGCCGCATCGAAACCGCGCAGCGTGTCTTCCACAGTGTTCCAGCGGCTTTCGATCCGATGCACGCTGTCTTCGCGCGCAAGCTGGTCGATGGTCAGACGCAGGTCTTCGAATTCGTTGCGCAGGCCATAAACGTCGGGCGATGCCAGATTGCCGAGCTGGTCGATGCTCCCGGCAAGCCGTGCGATGTCGTCACGCAGATCGCCGATAAATTGCTGGTCTTCCGCCACCGCGCGGATGTTGCGGATTTCGGCGCGCAGTCCCTGCGCTTCCCGGGCAACTCCCTCGGCAATATCGCTCTTCAGCTCATGGCGAAGATTAACGAGCGCCTGGGCGATTTCCTGCAGGGCCGCGTCATTGCGCGGTGTTTCCTGCTGGTAGGAAGGAATGGCGCGCGCGCGTGGCGCAGCCTGAGGAGCCGGCTGAGCCTCCCTCTGCCGATATTCCGGCGCGAGCGGCCGTGTGATGGTGCGTTCCGGGCGGGCCGCAGGGTCCTGCGGCCGCTGGAAGCTCGTCTCCAGCAGACGCTGACGCTGGCGAATTT